>PUNI01000213.1 GCA_003551745.1 Paracoccaceae bacterium
CCTGTGCCGCGGGCCGGACCGCCGGTCTGCGGGCGGTGACGGCTGCCTCCGTCGGCGCGGCTCTGGCCGACATCACCGCGGCGGAGCCGCGGGCGCGCGTGCTGATCTGCGGGTCGCTCTACCTCGCCGGCGAGGTGCTGCGCGACAACGGCTGAGGGGGACGTCAGCCTGACCTGTCGCGCAGCACGCCCGCACCGGCGGGATCAGCGCACCACATGCACCGAACAGTGCGCCCGGCCCACCACCCAGGAGGCGGTGCTGCCCAGGACCCGGTCCTGAATGCCGGGTCGTCGCGAGGCGATCACGATGCAATCCACCTCGTTTTCCTCCGCCCAGTGCAGGATGGTCCGGCCGGAATGGCCCTCCACCAGCACCGCACGCCCATTCTCGAAGCCAGAGGCCAACCGCTCCATCTCTGCCGCGATCGCGCGCTTGAGATCATGCATGTAATCCTCCGGGATGAACGACAACGCGTAGGGCGGCGACTCTTCCATCACGTGCAGGACTGTCACCTTCGCGTCGGCCGCGGCCAGGATGCGTGCCGCGGCCAGAGCTTCCTTCGGTTCGTGCTCCTTGTCGAAGGCTACGGGGACGAGGATGTTGCGATACATGCGGCCTCCCTTGTGCGGTTTGCCCGCACCATCGGGTCGGCCCGCCGCGCCGCGCCTTGACCTATGTCAGTGACGACACAGCCCGCCTGCGACTTCTGTCTCGCCATCCCGGCCTGGGTTGCCCGCGCCGAGGCGTGGGCGATGGCCCGGGTCAGTTCGACAGCGGCCGTGATCTCCTCGGGATGCTCCGCCGCCTCGAGCTGTTCGAGGCAATAGCGCCGGAGGTCCCGGCTGGAGATCGCCGAGAGGAGGCCGAACAGCGCCTGCGCCTCGGCCGGCACCGTGCGCGTACCGGGAAGGGTGATGACATTGCTTGCCATTGTCACGCTCCTTACGCCGCGTGCGACGCGGGCAGGCCGGCGTCGGCGATGGTGAGGGCGGGACGGGGCGCGCCGGCGCGGCCGGCCACCTGCGCGATCGCCACCGGCTCGGGCCGGAACACGTCGCCGGTGATCCCGGTGCACTGGCGGATGTTGCGCACCCGCTCCTCGGTGCAGTCGAGCAGCACGGCCATGGCCACGACCTTGCCCATCTGGCGCGGCGAGCCGAGATAGCCCGACGGGCCATTGCCCGACCGCTTCAGGATGCGGTGCATCAGTGGATCGATCACCGCCACGGCGTCCGTGATGCCTGACTCCATGGCATATTCGCAGGCTCCAATCATCAGCTCCCCGGTGACCTGGCTGATCGACCGCGGGCCACGCCGGTCGGTCAGCTCGGCGGTGTCGACGCAGAAGCGCGTTGCCTCCCAAAGCCGCGCGCTGCGCAGCGGCGGCTCGCCGTCGAGCAGCGGGGCGAAGACATCGGCCATCATGTGCGGGCCCGTCGTCTGCAGGATGCGCATGCAGCCGACGACATCGCCGTCGGGCGTCACGCTCACGAGGTAGGCCGGGTCGAGATTGTCGAACAGGTCGTGCTCCTCGCCGTCGGTGACGGTGACGTCCCATCCCAGACGGTCACGAAACACGCGGGCCCGCAGCCGGTGCATGCCGCGGACGAGATCAGGATGCTCATGCTTGTTGAGCGCGTCGATGATAACGATCATGTGTAGTCCCCCAATGGATCGTCATGATGTGAGGCCGCTTCCGGAGAGCCTCGGTGTGCCACGACCCTGTGGGTTTTCGGCGCGACGATCCATTGGGGAAATCCCGTAGGGATCATTAAAGTTCGATCGAAACGGCACGCATGGAAAGACCCGGCCGACCGGCCGGGCCGTCTGGCGCGCAGGTTAGGGAAGATCAGCCTGGCGAGATCAGCGCGAGCCGCACGGCCCGGCCCACCGCCTGCGGCGTGGTCAGGGCTCCCAGCTTCTCGCGGGCCGACCGCAGATGCACCTCGACGGTACGCGGCGAGATCGACAGGATGTCACCCACGTCCTGCTGCGACTTGCCGGCGGCGATCCACTGCAGGATTTCGCATTCGCGGCTCGACAGCGGCGGCACCCGCATCAGACCGGCGATGGTGTTGGAGCGCATGACCGAGTCGTGGAAGTTCACCGCCGCGCTCTGCAAACCGCCGATGATCTTGCGGCGGAGGCCCTGCCATTCCCGTTCGCCGCAGTCGCGGGTGACGGTCAGCAGGCCAATGTCTCCGAACGGCCCGCGCACGGGCACGCTCAGCCCCTGCGACGATATGCCGAAGTCGCGCGCGGCCGAGAAAACCGTGTCGAAGCCGCTGTCCGAGGTGAAGCGCGACCAGTCCACGGGCGCGACGCTGCGCACCGCCTTGGTGAAGGTCGGATCGACATGCTGATAGGCGCGCTGGCCGTAAAGCTGCTTCCACTCCTCGGGGTAGGTCGCATAGCCGTGCACATTGCCCGAGAACGGATCCTGCAGGGCATAGCAGGCATGATCGATCTCGAGCGATTCACACAGCTCGGACAGGAAGGCACCCCTGTCCTCGTCGCTTGCCGACAGGCTGAGATCGATGAGTCTCATTCAAACCAACATGCTCTGCACCGTGACGGCGCAGTGTCCCCAACAAGACCACAAACTTACGTGAGGTGGCCGCGATTTCAAGAAGCACCGACAATCCGACGGAAATAAGGAGGGCCCCTGTCCCATTTTCGTCGCCATGGTCGGGGCCGAGGGCAGCTCAGGCCGCCGGGTCGGACAGGGCGCGGGCCAGTTCCAGGAGATGGCGCCGCTGCGCCTCGGGTATTGCGCAGAAGCTGCGCAGCAGGGTCATGGCGTCGCGGTCCAGCGGCAGGTCGGCCGGGACAGGCGACGGGTCAGCGGACGCGGCCGGTGTCGGCTCCGGCTCGCCCTCGGCGTCGAGCCCCTCGAAGAAGAAGGTCACGGGCACGCCCAGCAGGACGGCGATCATCCACAGCCTTGACGCGCTGACCCGGTTGGTCCCGCTTTCGTATTTCTGGACCTGCTGGAAGCTCACCCCCAGCCGCTCGGCCAGATCCTGCTGGGTGATGCCCAGCATCCAACGGCGCTGGCGGATGCGGCCGCCCACATGCACGTCCACCGGATGACTCATTCGTCCGCCTTCGCCCCACGCCCGCATCCCGCCGCGGACCACGCGCAGCATCGCAGTTTGCGCAGGGCCGCGCAACGGTCCGAGGACCCGCCGGGGTCAGCTTCCCCAGTCGAAGGACTGCATTTCGCGGAGTCGGCTCGCGGTGCGGGTGAACTCGAAACTGCCAGTCCCCTCGAGGTAGAGTCGTTCGGGCGAATCCGCCGCGCTGGCGATCAAGCGGACCCGGGCTTCGTAGAGCGAATCGATCAGGGTCACGAAGCGCCGCGCCTCGTTGTAGTTGGAAACGCCCAGCCGCGGGATCTCCTCCATCATCAGGACCCGCACCACCGCGGCCAGGGCCAGGTAATCCGCCGGCCCCAGAGCGCGCCCGCAGAGCTCCCAGAACGAGGCGCGCGCCACCCCGTCGGCAAAGGCCGGCAGGACCACGTCGCGGCCCTGGACACGCAGGGTGAAGGGTCGGGCCGCCGCGCCGCCGGTCAGGTCTCTCCAGAGCCGGTCGATCGCCGCGCGCGCCGCGGCATCGGCAG
>PUNI01000349.1 GCA_003551745.1 Paracoccaceae bacterium
ACACGCTCCATCTGGGCGAGCGGGAATGCTCGATCCAGCGCCGCAACCAGAAGGTCATCGAGGAGGCGCCCTCGCCCTTCCTCGACGCTGCCACCCGCAAGGCGATGGGCGAGCAGGCCTGTGCGCTCGCCCGCGCCGTGGGCTACACCTCCGCCGGCACGGTGGAGTTCATCGTCGATGGTGACCGCAACTTCTACTTCCTGGAGATGAACACCCGGCTGCAGGTGGAACACCCCGTCACCGAGCTCATCACCGGCATCGACCTGGTGGAGCAGATGATCCGCGTGGCCGCGGGCGAGCGCCTCGCCCTCACCCAGGACGACGTGAAACTGAACGGCTGGGCCATGGAAAGCCGCATCTACGCCGAGGACCCCTATCGAAACTTCCTGCCCTCCACCGGGCGGCTGACCCGCTATCGCCCGCCGGCCGAAAGCACCGCGCCCGAGGCCGTGATCCGCAACGACACCGGCGTCTACGAGGGTGGCGAGATCTCGATGTTCTACGACCCGATGATCGCCAAGCTCTGCAGCTGGGCGCCCGACCGGGCGCGGGCCATCGAGGAGATGCGCATCGCGATCGATGCCTTCGAGCTCGAGGGCATCGGCCACAACCTGCCCTTCCTCGCGGCGGTGATGGACCATGAGCGTTTCGTGACGGGCGACATCTCCACCGCCTTCATCGCCGAGGAATACCCCGACGGGTTCGAGGGTGTGACGCTGGATGACGCCACCCTGCGCCGCGTCGTCGCCGCCGCAGTGGCGATGCACCGGGTGGCCGAGGTGCGCCGCGCCCGCATCTCGGGCCGCATGGACAACCACGAGCGCCGGGTGGGCGACCACTGGGTGGTGCTGGCGCAGGGCGAACGCTTCCCGGTCACCGTGGCGGCAGACCGCGGCGGCGCCACGGTGCGGTTCGAGGACGGCAGCGAACACCGGGTCGCCTCGGACTGGACGCCGGGCACGCCGCTGGCGCGGCTGACGGTGGACGGCACCGCGCTGGTCATGAAGGTGGGCAAGATCACCAGCGGCTTCCGGCTGCGCCTGCGCGGGGCCGATCTGAAGCTGCGGGTGCTGAGCCCGCGCCATGCCGAGTTGCAGGCGCTGATGCCAGAGAAGGAGCCCGCCGATCTGTCGAGATACCTGCTCTGCCCGATGCCGGGGCTGGTGGTGGCACTGCATGTCGAGGAGGGCGTCGAGGTGTTCGAGGGCCAGCCGCTGGCCACCGTCGAAGCGATGAAGATGGAGAACATCCTGCGCGCCGAGCGCCGGGGCACGGTCGCCAGGATCCGCGCCAGGCCCGGCGCCAGCCTCGCCGTGGACGAGGTGATCATGGAGTTCGAATGAGCGCATGATCCCGGATTTCCAGTCTCTGCTACGCCCCGTGCTCGAGAAGGCCACCGTTGGTGAACGGCGCATCGGTGACGTCATCGCCGAGATTGGCGATGACCTCGGTCTGGATGAGGCTGCGCGGGCCGAGTTGATACCCAGCGGAAAGGCGAAACGGTTCGCCAATCGGGTTCATTGGGCGCGGTTTCACCTGAAGGAAGCGGGACGGATCGAAAGCCGGCGCCGCGGCCACATTTCGATCACGGGCGCGGGAAGAGAATTTCTGTCGCGTACGTCCGGCCGCATCACCCTCGCCCAGCTGAAGGCGCATCGTGGTGACACGTCATCTCAACGAGGCGAAAGCGTTGCCGCTGATCTCGATGGCGATCAAGGCCTTCCGCAGACGCCGGATGAGGTGTTTCGCGAGGCTTACGGTCAAGTGCGCGATGCCCTGAAGAAAGACCTCCTGGACAGGCTTCTTGAGAACGATCCGGGCTTCTTCGAGCGATGCGTGGTTCGTTTGCTGACGCGCATGGGCTACGGTACAGAGGGTGCGACAGGCGAAGTCATAGGTCGGTCCGGCGACGACGGCGTCGATGGCGTGATCAATCAGGATTCGCTCGGGGTCGATCAGTTGTATGTTCAGGCCAAGCGATATCAGAGGCGCAACGCCGTAGGCTCGGGAGCCATTCGTGATTTCTTCGGCGCGCTTGCCCTGAAGGATGTCAGCAAGGGCCTGTTCATCACCACATCCGACTTCACCCAGGGGGCCCGGGAAACCGCTGCCAAACTGAACGCACGGATCGGTCTCATCGACGGCGAGGAACTGGCCGACCTCATGTTGCGCCACCATGTCGGATGCCGTCTTGTGGAAGCCTACGAAGTGCTCGCTCTGGACGAGGAGTTCTTCGAGGCATGATGGCCCACTCAAGCCGCAGCCGGCGTGGGGATGCCTGGCTTCAGTCGCGGCCGGCGGGGCGGCGCTCCAGCATTTCCTGGCGGCGCAGCGGGAAGCGGTCGATCACCGCCATGATCTCGCGGGCGGTGCGTGGAGCGGGGCGGCGCTGCTTAACCTCGCCGTCCTTGTCGAGGATCGCCAGCATGAAGCCGCGCGGCCGCAGACGCGTGCGGGCATCGCTGCGGGCGGCCGGATCGGTATCGACGATGACCACCACGTCACGTTCAACGAACTCGTCGGCGCGCTCGGTGATGTTGCGCAGCTGCTGCTCGAAGGCCGGGTCGAACGGGGTGTTGGCGAAGATCAGGATCGGGCGCTTGACCCAGAGGAAGCTGTCGAGATCGGTCTCGGCCGCCTCGAGCACCCGCAGCCCGGCCGGCTCGACCTCCTCGGCCATTTCTTCGGCGGGCGTCTCCGGCGTGCTTTCGGCCACCTCGGCGTCATTGGCCGCTGCACCCTCGGCCGCCTGTGCCGCCCCCTGCGCCGCGGCGGAGATCGGCAGGACGAGTGCGAGAAGAAGCGTCAGGACAGTTCTCATGGGCCCTCCATACAAGGCACATATAGGCGCTTTCGGAAGGAAACCACAGCCGCCGCGACACCGCCAGCCCGCCCGGCCCCTGCGAGGAGTTTGCAGCAGATGAGCGACAGCATCGACGCCTGGGCCGCGCTGGCCCGGAAGGAGCTGAAGGGCCGCGATCCCGAGACGCTGACATGGCAGCCGCTGGAGGGCATCCCGGTCAAGCCGCTCTACACAGAGGCCGATCTGGACGGGCTCGGCCATCTGGGCGGTCTGCCCGGCATGGCGCCCTTCACCCGCGGCGTGCGCGCGACCATGTATGCCGGCCGGCCCTGGACGATCCGGCAATATGCGGGCTTCTCCACCGCCGAGGAGTCGAACGCCTTCTACCGCAAGGCCTTGGCGGCGGGGCAGCAGGGCGTCTCGGTGGCCTTCGACCTCGCCACCCACCGCGGCTATGACAGCGACCATCCGCGGGTGGAAGGGGACGTGGGCAAGGCCGGCGTCGCCATCGATTCGGTGGAGGACATGAAGATCCTCTTCGACGGCATCCCGCTGGAGAAGGTCTCGGTCTCCATGACCATGAACGGCGCGGTGATCCCGGTGCTGGCGAATTTCATCGTCGCGGGCGAGGAGCAGGGGGTGGAGCGGCGGCTGCTCTCGGGCACCATCCAGAACGACATCCTCAAGGAGTTCATGGTGCGTAACACCTACGTGTATCCGCCCGAACCCTCGATGCGGATCGTTGCCGACATCATCGAATACACGGCGGCCGAGATGCCGCGCTTCAACTCCATCTCCATCTCCGGCTATCACATGCAGG
>PUNI01000026.1 GCA_003551745.1 Paracoccaceae bacterium
AACACGGGGTCCGCATCAGGCATGGCCAACCGGCCAAATCGCATCGCGCCCCTTGAGGATGGGCAGGAGCCAGGCCGCGCCACCGCGCGGCCCACCCCCGCGCCCGCCTGCGCCGGGTTCCGGGGACTGCGGGGACATTTTGCGATTGCGGGCCCCGGCGGACCGGTCATATCTTCTGACCGGCCGTCGGGGAGGGGCGCCGCATGCCGTTTCGGAAGGTCCAGTCGGAAAGGCTCAGCGTCGGCGTGGTCCGCCAGATCGAGCTTCTGATCCTGCGCGGCATCCTGCGCCCGGGCGAACGGTTGCCGGGCGAACGCGAACTGGCCGAGCGCATGGGCGTTTCGCGTCCCAGCCTGCGCGACGCGCTGGCCGACCTGCAGGCGCGGGGGCTTCTGGTGTCCCGCGCAGGGTCTGGGGTGTATGTGGCCGAGGTTCTGGGATCGGTGTTCTCGGATGGGCTGGCGCAGCTCTTCGCCACCCATGACGAGGCGGTGTTCGACTATGTTTCCTTTCGCCGCGACCTTGAGGGGTTGACCGCCGAACGGGCGGCGCGCCATGGCTCGGACACCGACCTGGCGGTGGTCGACACGATCTTTCGCAAGATGGAGGCCGCGCACGCCAAGCGCGATCCTTCCGACGAGGCCCGGCTGGACGCCGAGTTCCACCTTGCGATCGTCGAGGCCTCGCACAACGTGGTGATGCTCCACCTGATGCGGGCGATGTTCGACCTGCTGCGCGCCGGAGTGTTCTACAACCGCCAAGCCATGTTCCGGCAGCGCACCACACGGGACATGCTGCTGGACCAGCACCGCGCGATCAACGATGCCGTCCAGGCCCGCGATCCGACCGCGGCCCGGGCGGCGGTCGAGGCGCATCTGGACTACGTCGCCCAGGCCCTGCGCGACCTGCGCCAGAGCGAACACCACGAGGCCATCGCCCGCCAGCGCTTCGAGCACGCCCGCGGCCTCTGACGCCCGGATCGCGTGGTGCGGACGCGAGCACCCGCGCGACCGCACGCGCGGAATTCCAAGGGGGGGCGTCGCCCAGCCGGCGATATCTCCACGACCCCAAGGACATCTCCGCCCGGGGCTGCGCTGCGACAGCCCTTGTGCCAGGCACGCCCATGACGAGCACGCCGCCCAGGCGCATCCGATGCGCTCCACCGGCCTCCTTGCGGGCGCCGCGCACCGCATGCTCCACGTTCCTCCCGGTGCCCGGAACCTGCGGCACGGGGCACACATCAGGGCGGCGCCGCCACGGCCGGCCGCAAGTGCCCTCGCGTGACACCGCGACCACGGGTCAGCCTGCGCGACGGACCGCGCAAACCGGCATTCACCAAAAATTTACCAATGAGCCCTTAGCGCTGACCGGGTGCGGTCGACCGGCCGCCCTCAATCCCATGACGGAGTATGTGCGTGATGAAACTGATAATTCCGGCGGCGGTGCTGGCGCTGGCCGCAGGACCAACTCTGGCGCAGGACTATGGGGTAGGAGTCGGTGTCTCGACCCTCGGCCTTACCGTGACGCCTCAGGTGCGACTGGATGACCGGTTCGGCCTGCGCGCCCCGATCGGCGCCTTTTCGGCATCGCGCAGCGAGGATTTCGAGGGCAACCCCTTCGACGGAACCCTGCGACTGGGCGGCCTGGGCCTGCTGGGCGACTATCACCTGCCGGTGGGGGGGCTGAGGGTTTCGGCCGGGGCCTTTGCGTCGAATTACCGTGTGACGGGACGGACCTCCGGTGAGGTCGACCTCGGTGGCACCATCTTTGACGCCGAGGTCGACGCCCGCATCACGACGCGACGGCGCATCAGCCCGATGCTGGTGGTGGGCGCGGATTTCGGCGGCGCCCGGGGCTGGAGCGTCTCGACCGACATCGGCGTGATCTTCACGCGGATGCGGGGGAGGTTCAGCGGCACCCAGACCGGCGGCGACCAGGACCTCTTCGACCGCGAGTTGCAGGCCTATGAGGATCGCCTCAACGAGGATCTGCGCGATCTGTCGGTGCTGCCCTTCCTGAGCCTGGCGGTCACCTACCGCTTCTGATCCCCGCTCCGGCGGCCACGGCTGCCGGAGCGGTCCCACCAACCTGTGTCGCCGCAGCCCATGCGATGTCACAGGCAGCGGCCCGGCCCTGCACGCCGATCCTTCGGCCCGCCCGCCCGCATGGGCGGGACCGAACGGACCCGAGCGCAATCCGGCCCGGCGTCCGTGCGCGGCCTATGGTCCGGGCTTGGGTGCGCACCCGGCGCCATGCCGCGCGGGTTCTGGCGAAGCGGCCGGCCCTGCGGTTATACTGACCCCGAAGCATTGGCCACGAAGGCGCTTCGCCGTTGGGTCCGCAGGGGACGCAACGGGAATTTGCCCAGCGACAGGAGACCACGGCATGCGTGTGGGTGACCGGGCCTTTCGGTCCATCTGGCTGGCCGAGGACGGCTGGCGGGTCGAGATCATCGACCAGACGCGGCTGCCGCACGACTTCACGGTGCGGCCATTGGACACACTCTCCGATGCGGCCACCGCCATCGCCGACATGTGGGTTCGCGGTGCCCCGCTGATCGGCGCCACCGCGGCCTACGGGATGGCGCTGGCCATGCGGGTCGATCCGTCGGACCGGGCCCTGGACACGGCGTATTCCACGCTGATGGCCACGCGCCCCACCGCCGTGAACCTGCGCTGGGCGCTGGACGACCTGCGCGGGCGGCTGGCCCCCCTGCCCGCCGACCGCAGGGCAGAGGCTGCCTATGCCCGGGCTGCGGCCATCTGCGACGAGGATGTGGAGACCAACCGCCTGATCGGCGCCCATGGGCTGTAGCTGATCGAGGAGATCGCGGCACGCAAGGCCCCGGGAGAGCCGGTCCGGATCCTGACCCACTGCAACGCAGGATGGCTGGCAACCGTGGACTGGGGCACGGCGACGTCGCCCATCTACCACGCCCACGCGACGGGTATTTCCCTGCATGTCTGGGTAGACGAAACGCGGCCGCGCAACCAGGGCGCCCATCTGACGGCGTGGGAGATGGCCGGCGCCGGCATTCCGCACGCGCTGATCGTGGACAATGCGGGCGGGCACCTGATGCAGCACGGGCAGGTCGACATGGTGATCGTGGGCACCGACCGGACCACCGCCCGGGGCGACGTGTGCAACAAGATCGGGACCTATCTCAAGGCGCTGGCGGCGAAGGACAATGGGGTGCCCTTCTATGTGGCCCTGCCCTCGCCCACCATCGACTGGACGGTGTCGGACGGGGTGGCGGAGATCCCGATCGAGGAACGCTCGGGCGACGAGGTGAGCTTCGTTCAGGGGCGGATGCCCGACGGCTCGGTGGGGTCGGTGCGGATCAGCCCGGAGGCGACGCCGGCGGCGAACCCAGCCTTCGACGTGACCCCGGCTGCCAATATAACCGGCATTATTACCGAAAAGGGAGTCATTACCCCTCCCTTTGAGGAGACGATCGGCCGGCTAATGTAAGGATTGTGGACGAGGCAGGGGTTGGCCGTGCCCCATCCGGCTTCGCTGTGCGCTGTGCGGATCGGGAATGTGCCGACCTGCTGGCACAAACCCCATTTTGGCTCTATTTTCCCTTGCCCGGCTGCCAGTATTCGCGCTCCTTCTGTCCAC
>PUNI01000453.1 GCA_003551745.1 Paracoccaceae bacterium
ACCGGCACGGGTTGTTTCATGGTTTTCTCGATCGCGCGCAGCTCGCCGATCTCGGCCGGCGCGCAGAAGGCGACCGCCCGGCCGTCGGCGCCGGCACGCGCGGTGCGCCCGATGCGGTGGACATAGTTCTCCGGCACGTTCGGCAGGTCGTAGTTATAGACATGCCGCACGGTGGGGATGTCGAGGCCGCGGGCGGCGACGTCGGTGGCGACCAGCACCCTGACCTGCCCGCCGCGGAAGGCGGCCAGAGCCCGCTCGCGTTGCCCCTGGCTCTTGTTGCCGTGGATCGAGGCGGCGGCAAAACCCCAGTTGGTCAGCAGCTTCATCAGCTTCTCGGCGCCGTGCTTGGTGCGGCAGAAGACCAGCGCGGCCTCGGACGGGTGATCGGCGAGGTAGCTCTCGAGCAGCTTCGCCTTGTCGCCCTGGTTGACGAAATGCACGCCCTGCGCGATGCGCTCGACCGGCTTTCCGGGGGCGGCGACCTGCACCCTGACCGGACGGGTCAGGTAGGTGGCGGCAAGCTCCTCCATCTCCTTCGGCATGGTGGCCGAGAACAGCAGCGTCTGGCGCGCGCCGGGCAGGTGGCGCGCGATCTTCCGCAGCGCGTGGATGAAGCCCATGTCGAGCATCTGGTCGGCCTCGTCGAGGACGAGATGGCGGGTGTCGGCGAGGCTGACGGCGCGGCGCTCCAGCAGATCGATCAGCCGGCCCGGCGTTGCCACAAGGATGTCGGTGCCGCGGGCGAGGCGCTGGGTCTGGCCGGTGAGGCCGGCGCCGCCGACCACCACCTGAACCCGCAGCTTCGTGCCACGGGAGATCTGGCCGAGCGCCTCGGCGATCTGGCCCACGAGTTCGCGGGTGGGCGCGAGGATCAGCGCATGCACCGCCTTCGGTGCGGGGCGGCGGGCGCCGGCGAGCGCCTGCACCAGTGGCAGCCCGAAGGCCAGCGTCTTGCCGGTGCCGGTCTGGGCGAGCCCCATCAGGTCGCGCCCCGCCAGCACGGGCGGGATCGCCTCGGCCTGGATCGGGGTGGGGGCGGTGAAGCCGAGCGTGCCGAGCGCGGAGAGGAGGCCCGGGGCGAGCCCGAGGCTCTGGAAATCGGTCAAATCATGTCCTTTCGGCGGGCCATGCCCGCGCGGATGCCCCCGTTTGCGGGAGCGGTTGCAGGTGGTGCGGACAAAAGGCCCGCGTGCCCCCTTGCGTGATCTTGGGAACGGATCGGCGGGGCGCTGCCCCGGTCCCGCCGTGTCGCGCAAGGGCGCGGGCTGCTCACGCGGCAGCGCGGCGGGCTTGGGGTCACATGCGGGCCGTGAGCCGGAAAGTCAAGCGCCTTGACCCGGCGGCGGCAGGTCGAGCCAGATCGTGACCGGACCGTCATTGACGACGCTGACGGCCATCTCGGCGCCGAAGCGGCCGGTCTCGACGGCGATGCCGTGTCGGGCGAGCGCTTCGGCGAGGTGCAGGTAGAGCCGTTCACCCTCGGCGGGTTCGGCGGCGGCCGAGAAGCCGGGGCGGTTGCCGCGGGCGGTGTCGGCGGCGAGCGTGAACTGGCTGACCACCAGCGCCGCACCGCCGGCGTCGAGGACCGAGCGGTTCATCCGGCCGGCGTCATCGCGGAAGATGCGCAGCCGCGCCAGCTTGGCCGCGAGCGCCTCGGCCTGATCCTGCGTGTCGCCCCGCATCGCGCAGGCGAGCACCAGCAGGCCGGGGCCGATGCGGGCGATCTCGGCGCCGTCGACGGTGACGGCGGCTTCGGTGACGCGCTGCACGAGGGCCCGCATCAGCGAAGCTCCCGCGCGAAGGGCGGGTTGGCGCCGCGCCGGCTGACAGTGACGGACGCCGCGTGGACCCCGAGGTTCACCGCGCTGCGCAGGGCGGCCGGCGCGATCTGCGCGAGCCTGTCGGGCGAGAGCTCGCCGGCGCGATGGAGCGCGGCAAGGAGGCCCGCGTTGAAGGTCTCCCCCGCCCCGCGCCGGTCGGCGACGGTGACCGAGGGTGCCGGCACGAAGACCTCGGCGCCGGTTGCGGTGAAGGCGGTGGCGCCGTGCGCGCCATGGGTGACGACGACGATGCGGGGCCCGGCGGTGCAGAGTGCCTCGGCCTGGCCGGCGCGGTCGCCCGCCCCGCGCAGCCAGTCGAGATCCTGCTCGGAAAGCTTCAGGATGTGGCTGAGGGCGATCATCCGCTCGATCCGGGCGCGGAAACCCTCGGGGTCGGCGATGAGGTGGGGCCGGATGTTGGGGTCGAGCATCACGACCCGGCCCGGGGCTTCGCGCGACGCGAGCGCCTCGAAGCCGGGGCCGCAGGGCGCGGCGGCGAGATGGGCGCCGCCGAGGAAAAGCGCCGTCACCGCGGCGGGCAGGGGCGGCAGGCCCGTCGGGTCGAACGCTCTCCCCACCGTCGCCTCGGCGCGCTGCGTCTGCCGGCCGGTGGCGTCGAGGAAGGCGAGGGCGGTGGGCTCGGGCCGGCGCGGGGCGAGATCGTGGTGCGCCCGTGCGGCGTCGAGGGTGCGGACCAGCAGGTCACCGAAGCCGTCGGTGGAGAGCCCGCCGAGGAACCCCGCCGGCGCGCCGAGCCGGCCGAGGGCCACGGCGGTGCCGAGTGCGGTGCCGGCGGGTTCGGGGGCGAAGGCGGGCGCGCCGTCGGCGGTGGTGGCCGGCAGCATCTCGATCAGCGCCTCGCCGCAGCACAGGATCATCGCAGTCTCTCGTCAGGCCCCACGGCGTGCGCGGCGGCCCGAGCCATAGCCACCGGCGCGGCGGAGGGCAACGCCAGGCTGTCGTGCGCCCGACCGCTGCGCAGGTCTGTGCCGGTGCGTTTATGCGCGGATCAGGCGCTCTCGAAGAGATAGATGAGGGCGGCGATGGCGAGGGCGGCGGCCAGCGCGGCAAGTGTGATCTTGATCCAGGACCAGGGCCGGTCGCCGCGCACCCGGCCGGTGGCAGCGTTGACCACGAAGCGGAAGCTGCGGCCGTGATAGCGGTAGGCGGCGATCCAGATCGGCAGCAGGATGTGCTTGAAGCGCTCGTTGTCGGTCTGGGTCTGCACCGACTGCACCCTCTGCACGTCGCCGCCGATGGCTCGGCGTACATCCGCAGCGATCACCGCGTCCATCCGCTCGCGCGCGAGCGTGTAGCCGTCGGGCAGCGCCACGGTATAGCCCTCGGCGCGGAAGCCCGAGAGGAAGCCTGCCTGATAGGGGCGCAGGCCGGCAAGGGGCCAGGGCTCCAGCGCCCGCACATGGGGGCGCGGCAGGCTGCGGGCGGCCATGATCAGCAGATCCTCGAAGCGCCGGGCGACGCGGCCGGAGACCCGCGTCCAGCGGATGCGGCGCTGGCGGTTCTTGCCGGTGCCCACCGTGTAGTAGACGCCGCGCTCGCCGCGATAGCTCGACCGCGTATCGGCATCGAAGGCCCAGTAGGGCACGTAGATGCCGGCCAGCCGTCCCTCCTCGCGGGCCTGCCGCTCCAGCCGGTTGGGCGCGAACCACAGCCCCTTGAGCCAGCTGCGGAATGCCGCCCGCGCCTCCGCCTCGGTCAGCCGGAAGGGCAGCACCGCCTGCGGCTTGATGTGGCGGTGGGTGCCGGTGCCGGTGACCACCGGCGTGCCGCAGAACGGGCATTCGGCGGCATGCACCTCGGGGGCGAATTCGACCTGCGCGCCGCAGTTGGTGCAGGCGAGCACGCGGGTCTCCTCCATCTGCGCCTCGGGCAGGGGGCGGGCCAGCGCCTCGCGCAGATCGAGGGGGCGCAGTGCGACCGCAAGCCGGGCCTTGCTGGCGCCGGGGATCTCCTGCTCATGGCCGCAATAGCTGCAGCTCATCCAGGTCTGGCCTGGGGCGTAGCGCAGGCTGGCGCCGCATTGCGCGCAGGGAAAGCGCAGCTCTGCCTCGGCATCCTCGAGGGCCGGCTCGGCCAGATCGAGGTCGCTCCCGGCAGCGGCGTCCGAGGCGCCGTCGCGACGGCGCCCCCAAGGTCCCATCATCGGCGATCAGTCCCCGGGTGGTGGCGGGGGCGGGGGCACCCTGGCGAGCAGCCCGGCGAGCGCGGGCACCTCGCCGGCGGGCGTCCAGCCCTCCTGTCCCGCTGTCCAGACCAGCGTCGCGCGGGTCAGACTGCCGGCGCTGGCCATGTTCGACAGTTCGGCCTCCGTGAACGGGCCGCGGCTCTGGCCCGCTTCGGCGATGTGCCACTCGGTGGCGGGCGGCGGCGGAGGCGGGGCCTGCCCCGCAGCGGGCGTGCTGGCCTGCTGGGCGGCGACCTGCCCGGCCATGCCCATGCCGACGCCCATGCCGAGCCCGGCACCCAGGCCCGCCCCCATGCCGGCACCGCCCCCATCGCCAGCGGCGGCGGCGGTGCGCATCGCCTCGGCCGTGGCGAACTGGGTGTACTTGCCGAGATCGCCGACGATGCCCATCGAGGTGCGCCGGTCGAGCGCCTGCTCGACCTCCTGCGGCAGCGAGATGTTCTCGATGTAGAACTCGGGCATCTCGAGCCCGTAATCTGTGAGCGTGGGCCCGATCGCCTCGGTGATGATCGCGCCGAGCTCGCGCGTGTTGGCCGCCATGTCGAGCACCGGGATGCCGCTCGCCGCCACCGCGCGCGAGAATTTCTGCACCACGATGTTGCGGATCTGGCCCGAGATCTCGTCTTCGGTGAAATGCCCGTCGGTGCCGACGATCTCGCGCAGGAAGGTGGCGGCGTCGGCCACCCGGATCGTGCAGCTGCCGAAGGCGCGCACGCGCACGGGGCCGAATTCGGGATCGCGCAGCATCACCGGGTTTCGGGTGCCCCACTTCAGCCCCGGGAACCGCCGGGTGTTGACGAAGTAGATCTCGGACTTGAAGGGCGACTTGAAGCCGTGATCCCAGTGCTGCAGCGTGGTGAGCACCGGCATGTTGTTGGTTTCGAGCATGTAGAGGCCGGGCTCGAACACGTCGGCCAGCTGGCCCTCATGCACGAAGGCGGCCACCTGCCCCTCGCGCACGGTGAGCTTCGCGCCGTACTTGATCGCGTTGCCGCGGCGTTCGAAGCGCCAGACCATGGTGTCGCGGCTGTCGTCGGTCCATTCGATGACGTCGATGAACTCGCCGCGGATGAAGCTGAAGACCATGTGCGTGTCCTCCTGCGGGGGTCAGCTCTCGCCGCCGAGAAGCTCGAAGGCGATCTGTTCGACGATGGGGCGCGCCTGCACCGCGGTCATGCCGGGGCGCAGGCGCCGGTCGTAGAGGATGCGCAGCAAGAGCTCGTCATGCGGCGTCAGCAGCGCGAATTCCTGCGCGTCGTTGAAGATCGACGGCCGGGCGTTGGTGTCGTTGGGCAGGCCGAGGCCCTGGGCGAGTTCCTCGTGGATGCAGGACAGGCGCGTGAGGTCCGGCAGTTCGGCGCGGATCACCGCCACCGCCCGGGTGTAGACACTGGTGCCGCTGCCCGCGAAGGCCAGCACGAGGCAGGAGGCGCTGAGCGGCATGTCGGTGATCGTGCGGAGCGAGAGCTCGTCAATGCCGGGCACGATCTCCTCAAGCATCGGTGCCAGCGCGCGGCGCTCGTCCTCGGTCACGATGAGGACGTGGAAATTCGCGGTGGCGGTATCGGTGACGCTGATCGGGTGGCCGGTGAGCCGCGCCAGACGCGCCGCAAAGGGCCGGATGCGGGCCATGTCGGCGCTGCGCTGCTCGGCCGGCACCGCCTCGCCGAAGCGCACACCCATGCGCACCGGGGTCTGCCAGCGCCGCAGCGCGGAGGGGGTGGGGCGTGCCACCAGCCGGCCGGCGACCTCGACGTATTCGTCGAAGAGCGCGATCCCCTCGAAGTTCTCGGCCAGCCGGGCGGCGGTCAGCGGGATGTCGTCGCCGGGGTCGGTGCGCATCAGCCCGCGGGCGCGCAGGCTGTTCTCCTGGTTGGTGAAGAAGCGGGATACCGCCTCGCTGCGCGGCGAGGGGCCGGCCACGGCCGCCGCTGCCGCCGGCCTTGCGGGGGGCGCGGCCGTGGCCGTCTCGGGCATCTGGAACATCGGCTCGCAGGCCGCCAGTGCAAGCACAGCCGCCGCCAGCGCCAGCGCCCGTCGCGCCGCTCCCGGTAGCCGGATGCCCGGAAGCACGACTCCCGGAAGCGCCATGCCTCGGTGCCCGCTTTCCGGCAGGCTTGCCGGATCCCGGCCCGCAATCTGCATCGCCCCTGCGGTCACCGCGCCATCACCCCATCAGCCCATGCCGGATCTCACCCCGCCGCGCCGTCGGCGCGCGAGCGCGCCGCGGCCAGCGCGTCGCGCAGTTCCGCCTCCATCTTCTCCAGCTCCCCGGCGGCCGCCGCGCGCATCGCCTTGCCTTCGTCCGCGATCTTCAGGCTGTCCTCGATGGTGGCAATCAGCGTCTCGTTGGCCTTGCGCACGGCCTCGATGTCGAAGACCCCGCGCTCGACCTCGGCGCGCACCTCCTGGTTGGCCGCGCGCAGGTTCTCGGCATTTGCGGTCAGCAGGTCGTTGGTAAGGTCGGAGGCCGCGCGCACCGCCTGCGCGGCCTCGCGGCTCCGCTGGATGGTCAGCGCCTGCGCCAGTTGGGTTTCCCATAGCGGCACGGTGTTGATGAGCGTCGAGTTGATCTTCGACACCAGGCTCTTGTCGTTTTCCTGCACCAGTCGGATCGAGGGCAGCGCCTGCATGGTGACCTGCCGGGTCAGCCGCAGGTCATGCACCCGGCGATCCAGATCGTCGCGCGCCGAGCGCAGGTCGCGCAGGGCCTGCGCCTTCATCACCTTCTCGTCCTCGGGCGCGGACTCGACCTCGGCCTCCTTCGCAGGGATCACCTCGTCGTCGAGCTCCTTCAGCTTCGCCACCCCGGCGGCGATGTAGAGCGCGAGTTCGTCGTAGAACTCCAGCGTCTTCTCGTAGAGCTTGTCGAGGCCCTTGATGTCCTTCAGCAGCTGGTGTTCGTGGCCGAGGAGGTTGTTGGTGATCCGGTCGATCTGGCCCTGCACCGACTCGTAGCGGGCGAGGAACTGGGCGAAGGGCGCGGCGCGGCCGGTCAGCCGCTCCCACCAGCTTTGCTGGCGCCGGCCGTCGAGTTCGGAGACCGAAAAGCCGCGCAGGGTGGTGACGATCTCGCTCAGGCTGTCGCCGGCCGGGCCGACGTCCTTGGTCTTGACGTCCTGGAGCATCGACTGGCTGATCGCCTGCAGATCGGTCTGGGCGCGGGCGCCGAAGCCGATGATCGAGCCGCTGTCGTTGAGATCGATCTCGGCCATCCGGCTGGCGATGTCGGGGTGGCCAGGGGCAGGTTCGGGCAGCGCCGTCGCCGGCTCCGGCTCGGGCAGGACGGCGCCCACCACCGCCGCGATCTCGGCCTGCACCTCGGCCGCCTTCGCTTGCACCGCTTCGGCCATCTCGGACCTCCAATGGGGGGAGACGCCGCGCGCCCCCGGTTACGTCGCGCTCAATCTTCGGGCCTCAGCCCCTCCCGCGCAAGCCTGTCGCGCAGCACCTCGATCTCGATGTCCAGCGCGCTGCGGTCGTTTGCCAGAAGCTGCTGGGTGCGGGAGGCGAAATTCGCTTCCAGATCGCTCAGAAGCGCCTCGTAATCGGCGCGGGCGCCGGGATCGCGGTTGCGGGCGTAGAGATCGGCGAACTTGTCGGTCGCGTCGCGGGCACCGACAAGATAGACGCCCAGATAGCGCCGCGCCGCGCTGAGGTCGCGCGGGTCGTCCTCGACGGCGCGGAACATCTTCCGTGCGTTCGCCTGGAAGGCGGCCATCCGGTCGGCCAGCTTGCGGTCGCCGAGGCTTCGGATCCTGGCTGTCATCGCCGCGAGGTGGCTTTCGGCCTCGGCGACGGCGCGCGCCACGCGGTCGGACTGGAAGCTGTCGACCCCGTCGAGGCCCTTGTCCTTGAGAGGGTCTGGCCCGAAGGCGACGAGGTGAAGCCCGGTGCCGAGCACGCCGAAGATCGCCACGTCCGTCATGCCGCGCGATGCCGTCCAGCCGCCCAGGGCAAGTCCGAGGCCGGTCGCCACCGCGCCGAAGATCTTGCGCGGGATCGCCGGGCGGCGGGCGACGCGGCGGGCGTCGTAGGCCTCATGGGCCCGCAAACCCTCGCGCGTGAGCCAGGCCGCCAGCACCAGCAGCGCCACCGCACCCAGTTTGAGCGCGAGGTTTGCCGTATCTCCGAAGAAGGCGGCGACCGCGAAAGGTACCGGAAACAGGAACATCAGGTTGGCCCGGGCACCGGCGCGGCCGGGGCGCCGGTCGTGCCAGTCCGCCAGCGGGTGACCGCCGAGGGGCGGCCCGTCCTTGCCCGACCCGCCCGGCGAATATTTCCCACCGAACCGTTGCGCCATCAGCGCCACCCCGTCACGGCCACGTAGATCACCAGCGCAAGAAGCAGCAGGAACGCCAGCCTCTGCACGCCGGTCACACGCATCTGCGCCGTCCCCTCGCCCCCGCGACTCGTCACCGGACTATAGGGCCAGGGTCTGCGCTCTGCCAGCAGGATCACCCGCTCAGCGCTTTGGCGGAGGCTTTCCCCCGCCGGGCCGCCGCGGGCGCCGGGGCCGGCCGTCGAGCCGGGCCGACGGGTCGGACGCCCTGGCCGGGCCGGTCGTCTGGTCGGCGGGGCCGCGCGCCGGGCGCGGTTTCGCGGCCGGCCGGAAATAGCTGGCCCCGGAGGTGGAGCGGGAAACCGGGCCCTCGGCGGCAGGCTGCGGCGCAGGCCGGCCGGGCTCGGTCGGCCGCGTGTCCTTCGGCGTGCGCCGGATGCCGGACTTGCCACCGCCGCCGCGCGTCTCTTGTGTCCGGGCAGTCTTGGCCTGCGCCTCCGCGCGCTTGCGCCCGCCCGGCGCCCGGTCGGGGCGGTCCTCGCGGTCCGCAGGCGCGCGCCGGGCGGCAGGCTTTCCGTCCGGGCCACCGGTGCTTGCCCGTCGCGAAGCCGGGCCGTCGCCGCGGCTGCGGGGCCCGGCAATGCCCGCCCGGGGTGCGCGGGGCGGTTTTTCGCTGGAGGCGCGGGGCTTTCGGGGCCGGCTGCGCTCGGCTGCGTGGTCGGAGCCCGCGGTCGCAGTCGCGTCGGATGGTCTGGCCTCCCGACTCTCCCGGCTTCGCGAGCGTTGGCTGCGGGGGGCTGCGGGGGCGCTGCGGTCCGCGCCCGGCCGTGACGGGGCGCGCGCGGGTCTGCCGGCGCCGGGCCTCGCCCCCTCCACGTCGGGCGCGTCGAGGCCGAGTTGGTCGCGCAGGACCCGCGGGCGGACCTCCTCGACGGCGCCGGGGGCGAGCTTGCCGAGCTGGAACGGGCCATAGCCCACCCGGATCAGGCGGTTGACGATCAGCCCCAGCGCCTCCATGGCCCGACGGATCTCGCGGTTCTTTCCCTCCCGAAGCCCGACGGTGAGCCAGGCATTCGCGCCCTGCTGGCGGTCGAGCCGCACCTCCATCGGCTGGAAGCGCTCGCCCTCGACCGTGATCCCCTCCCGGAGCGGCGCGAGCCTCGCCTCGTCCGGCGCGCCTCTCACCCGCACCCGGTAGCGGCGCAGCCAGCCCGTGCTGGGCAGTTCCAGCCGACGCTTGATCTCGCCGTCGTTGGTGAGCAAGAGCAGCCCCTCGGAGGTGAGGTCGAGCCGGCCGACGCTGACGACCCGCGGCAGATCGGGCGGCAGCTTGTCGAACACCGTGGGCCGGCCCTTCTCGTCACGCGCCGAGGTCACTAGCCCGGCGGGCTTGTGGTAGAGCCAGAGCCGCGGCGCGGCGCGCTCGGGCAGGGGCTTGCCGTCCACCGTCACCCGGTCGCGGGGCCCGACGTTCAGGGCGGGCGTGTCGATCACCTTGCCGTTCACCGCCACGCGGCCCGCAGCGATCATCGCCTCGGCATCGCGGCGCGAGGCCACCCCGGCCCGCGCCAGCAGCTTGGCTATTCGCTCTGCGCCCTCGGCCGCCATGATCCCGCTCCCGCCCGTTTCGCTTCGCTTACGCCGTTGCCAGCGCCGAGGCCAGCGGGATCGGGGGTTGCGGAGATGGCGCGGTTTCCTTATCGGGATTCGACGATGATGGAGCTCGACGATCCGATCTGCGACGAGGGTGCCGCCGCCGCGGTGGCGCGGGCGCTGGCGCATCCGGCACGGGTGCGGATCGTGTGCCTGCTGCTGTCGCGTCCCGGTTGCTTCGGCGGCGACATCGTGGCCGAACTGGGCCTCGCGCAATCGACGGTGTCGGAACACCTGCGCATCCTGCGCGAGGCCGGCATCGTCGCCGGCGAGGCGGCGCATCCGCGGGTCTGCCATCGGCTGGTGCCCGAGGCGCTGGCCCCGCTCGGCCGGCTCCTCGACGCGGTGGCCGCCCGGGCCGAGGCCGGCACGCTCACCGGCTCGATCTGCCTCGACACCGACACGCCCGGGGCGGGCCGCTGAGCCATGCCCGTTTTCGAACGCTTCCTGTCGATCTGGGTCGCGCTCTGCATCCTTGCGGGGCTTGGCCTCGGCACCGTCTTTCCGGGTGCCTTCGCGGCGCTCGCGGCACTGGAATACGCCTCGATCAATCTCGTCGTCGCGGTGCTGATCTGGGCGATGGTCTATCCGATGATGGTGGCGGTGGATTTCACCTCGCTGTCGCGGGTGCATGAGCGGCCCAAGGGGCTGATCATCACGCTGATCGTGAACTGGCTGATCAAGCCCTTCACGATGGCGGCGCTGGGGTTGCTGTTCTTCGAGGTCGTGTTCGCGCCCTTGATCGAGCCGGGCACTGCGGGTCAGTACATCGCCGGCATGATCCTGCTGGGCACCGCGCCGTGCACGGCGATGGTGTTCGTGTGGTCGCAGCTGACCAACGGCGATCCGAACTATACGCTGGTGCAGGTCTCGCTGAACGACGTGATCATGATCTTCGCCTATGCGCCGATCGTGGCGCTCCTCCTTGGCGTGACCGACCTCAGCGTGCCGTGGGAGACGCTGGTGCTGTCGGTCGTCCTCTACGTCGTCCTGCCGCTGGCCGCCGGGGTCTGGACCCGGCTGCGGCTGAGCCGGGGGGCGCCGAGCGCGGCCGCGGCGCAGGCCGCTGTGTCGGCCTTCACGGCGCGGGTGAAGCCCTTCTCGATGATCGGGCTTCTGGCCACGGTGGTGCTTCTCTTCGGCTTTCAGGGAGAGGTGATCCTCGACCGGCCGCTCATCATCGCCATGATCGCGGTGCCGCTCCTGATCCAGTCCTACGGGATGTTCGCGGTGGCCTACTGGGCGGCGAAGGCGTGGCGGGTGCCGCACCGGGTT
The DNA here is from genome assembly GCA_003551745.1 of Paracoccaceae bacterium. Lineage (GTDB taxonomy): Bacteria > Pseudomonadota > Alphaproteobacteria > Rhodobacterales > Rhodobacteraceae > Rhodobaculum. The sequence continues at coordinate 11,237 of PUNI01000453.1, forward strand.
GCCGCACCCTGCGCGCTGATCGGGACGTCGAACTTCTTCGAGATGGCGGTGGCGGTGGCGATCGCGCTCTTCGGGCTCAACTCCATCGCCGCGCTGGTGACGGTTGTGGGCGTGCTCGTGGAGGTGCCGGTGATGCTATCGCTGGTATGGTTCGCCAACCGCACCGCGCATTGGTTCCCGGCCGAGGAGACGCCGCTTGCGCGGCGACGGCGGGCACGTGGCTAGCCGGGGCTAGGCGAGGTCGCCGCGGCGGATCAGCCAGACATGGGCGCTGCCTTCGGCCGTCTCGGCGATCAGATCGTGGCCGGCCTCGGCACAGAAATGCGGCACGTCGATGCGCGCGGCCGGGTCGGTGGTGACGAGCCGCAGAACCTCGCCCGGCTGCAGGGCCTTGAGGCGCTTGCGGGCGCGCAGCACCGGCAGCGGGCAGAGGAGCCCCGCGGCATCGACCTCCGCGGCGGGTTGCGATGGCTCTTCCATCGGCAGGCTCAGGCGGCGAGCGCGCGGTCGATGGCGCCGGAGAGCTTGTCGGTCAACTCGTCGATCTGCGCGTCCTCGATGATGAAGGGCGGCGCCAGCAGCACATGATCGCCCCGCACCCCGTCGATGGTGCCGCCCATCGGATAGCAGATCAGCCCCGCTTCCATCGCCTCGGCCTTGATCCTGGCGTGCAGCTTTTGCGCTGGGTCGAACGGCGCCTTGGTCTCGCGGTCGGAGACCAGCTCGATCCCGCGGAAGAGGCCCCGGCCGCGGATGTCGCCGACATGGGGGTGCTGGCCGAGCCGGGCGCGCAGCCGCGCGTCGAGCCGTTCGCCCTGGACGCGGACCCGGGACAGAAGGGCGCGCTCTTCTATGGCGTCGAGCACGGCATTGGCGGCCGCGGCAGCCATGGCATGGCCCATGTAGGTGTGACCGTGCTGGAAGAACCCCGAGCCTGCGGCGATCGCGTCATAAATCGCGCCCGAGGTCAGCAGCGCGCCGATCGGCTGGTATCCGGCGCCGAGCCCCTTGGCGATGGTGATCATGTCAGGCGCCACCCCGTCCTCGGCGCAGGCAAAGAGATGGCCGGTTCGGCCCATGCCGCACATCACCTCGTCGAGGATCAGCAGCACCCCGTGGCGGTCGCAGATCTCGCGGATGCGCCGCAGGTAGCCGGGAACCGCGGGCACCGCGCCGGCGGTGGCGCCGACCACCGGCTCGGCGATGAAGGCCATCACCGTCTCGGGGCCGAGGCGCCGGATCTCGGCCTCCAGCTCATCGGCGACCCGCAGGCCATAGGCCTCGAGGCTCTCGTCGTCGCGCCGGTCGCGGTAGTCGTAGCAGGGCGCGATATGGCTCACCTCGACCAGAAGCGGCGCGAACTGGGCCCGGCGCCACTGGTTGCCGCCGGCGGCGAGCGCACCCAGCGTGTTGCCGTGATAGCTCTGCCGCCGCGCGATCACTCGATGCCGCGCGGGCTCGTCGATCTCCACGAAATACTGCCGGGCGAGCTTGATCGCCGCCTCCACCGCCTCGGAGCCGCCCGAGACCAGATAGACGCGCTCGATGCCCTCCGGCGCTGCCGCCACCAGCCGGTCCGCCAGCGACTCGGCCGGTTCCGAGGTGAAGAAGCCGGTGTGGGCGAAGGCGATGCGGTCGAGCTGGGCATGCAGCGCCGCGCGCACACCGGCGTCGGAATGGCCCAAGCAGGAAACGGCCGCGCCGCCCGAGCCGTCGAGATAGCGCCGGCCCTCGGCGTCGATCACATAGCAGCCGTCACCCGTCACAGCGGTGGGAAGGTTGCCTCTGGTGGAGCGGCCGAAGATGTGGCCGGGCATGGCTCATTCCCTTACGACATAGACCGACTGCTTGGCGTGGCGTACCACCCGCGCGGCGTTGGGGCCAAGCAGATAGTCCTTCAGCTCGGGGCGATGCGAGCCGATGACGATGACATCGGCCTTCAGCTTGTCGGCCGCCCGCAGGATCTCGTGGTAGATCGAGCCGTGCAGCACATGGGGGTGCACCTCGATGTCATCGGGCACATGGTCGCGCGCCCATTCCGCCAGCGCGCCGCCGAAGCGGTGCAGCGCCTCCTTCTCGAAGTCGCGCTTGAAGTAGCCGCCCACCATGGCCATGCCGAAATCCGGCAGCACGCTGGCGACATGGAGCACGCCGCCACCAGCACGCAGCATCGCCACCGCCTCCCGCAGCGCGAGGCGCCAGCTGCTCTCGTCCGACAGATCGACGGGCAGCAGGATGGTCTTGCCCATGAAGGCCTCCCTCAGAAAGCCGGCTTGGTCTGCCGGCGACGCTGGAACAGGATCACGAGGCCAAGCAGAAGGAGCGCGGGGAGGTAGAACACCTCGGCCGGCCACTGATCGGCCGGAACCTCCACCCGGGCCAGCAAAACCGGCTGGTCGGGGTCATAGAAGTCGAAGCCCTGCAGGTCGCGCTCGTAGGGCGAGCCGAACATCGGCTCTTCCATGACCATCCGGCCGTCCTCGGGCATCAGGAAGAAGCCGATCGCGTCGAGCCGTTCGGCGCCGGACGCCTCCTCGGTGATGTCGTGGGGGATGGTGAGCGAGGTCATCCGGCCGGTCGCGAAATCCGGCCCTTCGACGACAAGGCGCATCTGGTCGCCGGGCTGCGCGGCATCGAGCGTCTGTTCGAAGGCGGTGGGGTCGGTCTGGGCGTAGGGCGGCTGTACCTGGTTGAGCCAGAAGTTCGGCACGAAGAGCGTGAAGGCCACCAGCAGCAGCGCGGCCGATTCCCAGATCCGCGAGCGGGCCAGGAAATAGCCCTGGGTGGCGGCGGCAAAGAGAAGCATCGCGAAGGTCGCCACCACGAAGACGCCCGCTGCCTGCATCAGCCCCATCGCTGTGCCCAGGTCGATCCCGTACAGGATGAGCGCGGGGTTGTAGATGAAGAGGAAGGGCAGCGCCACGGTGCGCAGGCTGTAGAAGAAGGCGGTGAACCCGGTGCGGATCGGATCGCCGCCCGAGACGGCCGCAGCGGCGAAGCTCGCCAGCCCCACGGGCGGCGTCACATCGGCCATGATGCCGAAGTAGAAGACGAAGAGATGCGCCGCGATCAGCGGCACGATCAGCCCCTCCTGCGCGCCGAGGCTCACCACCACCGTGGCCATCAGCGAGGACACGACGATGTAGTTGGCCGTGGTGGGCAGACCGAGGCCGAGGATCAGCGAGAACAGCCCCACCAGCACCAGCATGAGGAACAGGTTGCCCATCGACAGCACCTCGACCAGCCCGGCCAGTTCGGTGCCGATCGGCGTGCGGGTGACGGTGGCCACGATCATGCCGGCCGCCCCGGTGGCCACCGCGATGCCGATCATGTTGCGCGCGCCACCGACCATGCCGTCGATGAGATCCTGGAAGCCCGCCTTCAGCTCGGAGAGGACGGCCCCCGCCTGCCCGCGCATCAGCGCCTTGAGCGGGCGCTGGGTGACGATGATGAAGAGCATCGTCATCACCGCGAAATAGGCCGACTTCGCGGGCGACTGGCGTTCGACCATCAGGAACCAGACCAGCACGAGGATCGGCAGCAGGAAATGCAGGCCCGAGGGGAAGACCTCGTTCATCTTGGGCAGCTTGATCTCCCGGGAGTTGGGATCGTCGAGCTCTAGGTCGGGGCGGCTGGCCGCGACCCAGAGCGCGGCGAGATAGAGAACCAGCACCACCCCCAGGAGCACCGGGTCGGTCAGCGCGGGCGCCGCGGCGCGCAGGAGGTTCACCCCTGCGATCACGCCGTAGAAGACGACGCCGGCGACGACGAAGCCCGCGAAGGTCTTGAGCAGCATCGTCAGCAGGCTGCGGCCCTCGCCGAGGGCCGGCATGTCGTTCTTCAGCGCCTCGAGATGGACGATGTAGATCAGCGCGATGTAGGAGATCACCGCGGGCACGAAGGCGTGCTTGATGACGTCGAGATAGGAGATGCCGACGAACTCCACCATCAGGAAGGCCGCTGCGCCCATCACCGGCGGCATGATCTGGCCGTTGACCGAGGAGGAGACTTCGACGGCGCCGGCGCGCTCCGAGGTGAAGCCCACGCGCTTCATCAGCGGGATGGTGAAGGTGCCGGTGGTGACGACGTTGGCGATGGAGGAGCCCGAGATCAGGCCGGTGGCGCCGGAGCCCACCACGGCGGCCTTGGCCGGGCCGCCCCGCAGATGGCCAAGGCCGGCAAAGGCGAGCTTTATGAAGTAGTTGCCGGCGCCGGCCTTGTCGAGCAGCGCGCCGAACAGCACGAACAGGAAGACGAAGGCGGTGGAGACCCCCAGCGGGATGCCGAAGACGCCCTCGGTGGAGAGCCACTGGGTGTTGACCACGGCGGTGAAGGACCGCCCGGAATGCTCGATCAGTTCCGGGATCAGCCAGCCGGTGCCGAAATAGCTGTAGGCGATGAA
>PUNI01000479.1 GCA_003551745.1 Paracoccaceae bacterium
CACTATGTGCGGCGACATCGTGGAGTCGGTCTTCGGCAGAAGGTACAACCTGGCAAACCCGACCGAGGCTCTGGAGTGGCAGAAGGCCGGTGCTGAGGAGAAGTGTTCTGGTGTTATTACCGCAGGAGTGCGAATCGCAGCCAGAATCATAGTCGAAGGGGACCAGCATACCTAGCCGTCAAGTGTTGCCGTCCCTCAAGGGTTCTGCCGGTCATACTCCGGCAGGTATAGTCGACCGAGACTCTGAAGGGACCAATAGTCAGGAACGTGTTCAGGATTCCACACACAACTGGCTTGAGCCGCGGCGGGATGTATAGGTATGGTGTCCCGTTATTCCCTACAAGATCAAGAGACGAGGATTGCTATGGAAAAGGTAAGAGTGTGGTATGACGCTGAGGGGGACTTTCTCGAGGTGATGTTCAGACAGCAGGACGGTTACTTTCGGGAGACTGGCTTCGACCAGGTCATGGAAAAGGTTGATATGGAGGGGAATGTCATAGGGTTTTCCATCCTGAACGTCAGCGGTCTGAAAGAGAAGCCCCTTGACATCGACCTGCCTAACGTCCCGGGATGAGGGACAAACAGAGTCCTGACAAGCGGAGATCAGCTATATTGCTGGAGTTGGAAGCAACATAACAGATAAGGGCTAACATCGGAATATCATTGCCTACTTAATTGTCAATAGTTTGTGGTTGCTGACCACATCGGTATCCTGGCCTCCACACCAACCGCTATTCTGTTCAATACCTCGGGGAGGCCGCTGGCACAATCTGAGTTGTTGTGCAACGAGAGGCGGGCCGATGCGTCGTACGACCGTGAGAAGAACCACGGTCTCGGTCCGACAATCTGATATGCGGGTACATCAGATATCACGGGACGGATTGCCAGATCAGGAAGGGATAGGTCTACCCATCAACGATGCTCCCGACTTCGTTGGGGTTCGCGACACCGGGAGCGACAGCCACCTTGTCCCGATCAGCACCGCTGAGAGTGTTGGTGTCCTGCATCTCCCCGGTGATCTCGGTCTGGGTTGCTTCTGCTTCGGACCGTCGTCTTGGTTCTGCCTCACCTGCAGATAGGATCAAGATTTGTCATCATCCCGTCCTACTATTGCCACAACGCCGGCTATGACAAACAGAATGCTGGTAGCAAGAAGGGGGCCACCTGCAATTTGTCTAGCACTTCTGGATACCAAACATTCGTGAGAGATGTCTGGCTAACGACGCAAGTCATTGTGCAGTCACGCCCTCATGCGCACTTGGAGTCTCCGGCTGACCGCCCTGCTGCCCCTCTTGCGTCTCAAGCCATTACCGCTCATTCGCTGTTATCAGGTAAGACTGTTAACCGTCATTATCAACTATGATGAACTCGGCCACCTCTCCGTGCCACACAAGTCTATACATGCCAGGTTTAGCCTGGACCACATAATCCTCAAACCTCCACGATTGAACGTGGTCTACATCGCCTAACCCGTCCAATACTCCCGCTCTAACTTCCGCGAGTACCCTATTTGCCAGCCAAAAGGTGTTGATAACACTTCCCCCGGTCTCCTCGATAAATGCTATGACATCCGCCTGAGTCTCCTGGGCGTGTTCCTTTAGTGCTTCCGTAAACTCTGTTCCGGTCAAGTTATCTTCGTTGGCAAAGGGGGTCAGGTGGATCCAGACCCTGACGAGTTCGTCGTCATGTAGCACCTCCCATATCTCATCGGGGTCGGTGATGTATACGGTTTGCTCCCAGACGTGTGTTTTAGTTTCGCCGGGATCCAGGTAAATCATGACGGCCGGCCAAACCTTAGGGCCAAAAATATCTACCTCCACCCATTTACCATTCGTGTATCTCTCAACCGTCCAGACTGGTTTGGCAGTCCCATATACTACTGGCTCACCAGACTGATTCTGGAAATTGAACCGTATGCTCTGGCCGATTTCGTAACTATCCTTATCGGTCCAGACCCACTTTGGCTCACCATCCTCACCGGTAGAGCGGGCTTCTCCGGCTCCGGGGCCACCGCCTCCAGCACAAGCTAAACCATAAACCAAAGCACCAACAAGAACCAACCCGCAACAGATTAGCAGCTTTTTCCTTTTCATCTCTCTCCTCCTTCACGCCGGCGATTGCAGCATACCTTTCCGACAGTCCTTGGTCCATCCATATCACCCCATTTATTAATATAATGCACAAGGTCGAAAAAGGTTGCATTCTTCTGTCCCCGTAGCATTCACCCATTGCCCGGGTCATGAACTTGAAGGCGCTGCGCCAGACAGGGAAACGTGTGGGGGCTGACAGAGCAGGCAAACGTGTAAGGGGTAGCAAAGCAAGCAATGACCAGAGTACTTGTCCTCTGCCGGTTACTTCTTCATCTCACGCCAATCAATGACCATGGCCGGGTAGATGCCCTCAACGGGCACTCGGCTCTTCTGTGGCATCTTGGCAAACACGTCTATTATGGCCTGCTCCGAGGGTGCTTCCCAGAGGCAGGCGATCTTGCCCGCGCCAGCCGCTACCCAGCTCTCCATGCAGTAGGTCTCGGCCGTATAAGCGGCCAGGTAGTCATTCACATTTGCCATCTGAGCCTCGCTCGAGTACTCTGCGGCGTCCGCGGTGCGGAGATCTATGGTGTGGAGAACCAGAAACTTCGCCATCTTGTTCACCTCCTTTAATGAGCCTTGCGGTACTATTCTGTCGTTATCGGAAGGGTCGCCAATACTCGTGCCGGGTGGCGACGAGGGCAATACCAGACGGGGGATTTCCGGAAGGTGTTCCTGATCCCGCGAGCGATTGACTCGCCGTCTGGCCTGGTGGCTCGAAATCAAGATACCTGAGTCGCCTTCTCATCCTTCACCTCCACCACGTTGAAACTCCGGTTCTTACCGAGGTCAGCCCAACCGACATACCATTGCCAGCATGCCAGGTCCGACGCAGCATCTATTAGCACAAACTGTGTGCTGCCATCGGTGGCCAGCCATTCGCCAATCACTTTTACGCCTTCAGGCAGCATCATCCCCTTCTCGGTCCTGCGCTTGATAATCTCAGAGATTTCGTGAGGCTCCCAGGTGCGAACTACCATGAATTTCATCGCTATCCCCCTTTTGCTTTGGTATGGCAGGCCATTTCTGTGAGCTAGCCGACCCCTTCGCTGCCTGCGAGCAAAGAAGCCGGCCCTCATTCGACATAGGCATCACCTCCTTCTGGTGGCCGGGCCACCTGATTGTGTCTTCCTCGAGAGTTGCCCCACGGCATAGCCGGTCAAGAACAAGGGGAGTACGCTCGTGAGCATCCCAGTGTTTGCGGAGGGACGACGGATTTCGCTGTTGCGGAGAGACAAGAACCGACTTCACATGCTCATAAGTGCTCGGCTGAGCACCATGCGAACTGCCGCAACCCCCTGATCGAAACATTCAACCACCGACCTTGTGTCAGCCCTATAGTACTATGTTACCATTATTTCGGCATTTGTCAATAGGCTCTTGTGTGATAAAAGAGGCAACCTTGTTCTTCTTCAAACCGAACATGGCCGAGGTCAGCCTCGACCATGTTTTCTAGCCCTGAGGCAACGACTCGCTTGTGCAAGTAACCGACAGGACAGGCACCTGCAAATAGCGCCTTCCGGCCGTATC
>PUNI01000024.1 GCA_003551745.1 Paracoccaceae bacterium
CATGGCCGCCATTGGTCCGAGGACAATGCTCGAGCGGCATCGAGCACCGGCTCACCAAGCCGAACCAACGCTGCACAATCGGTGAGGTCGACCGGATGAACCGCACGATCAAGGACGCGAGCGTCAAGCGCTCCCACGAGGACAGCCACGACCGGTTGCGGGCGCATCTCGCCGACTTCCTCGCCGCCAAGAATCCCGCACGCAGGCTCGAGACCCTGAGCGGCCTCACGCCCTGTGGATACCGCTGCAAGGTCTGTACCTCACAGCCGGACAGACCCATCGTAACCCCGATCCGCCAGATGCTTGGGACTGAACACCCGTCTCGTCGCGCAGCTAGGTGTCTGGGTTCTCCTCCACCGGCGCCAGCCGGCATGGCCAGCCGATAAACCTCGAAGGATTGCGGACCGCTTGTTCCGATTCGGCGACGACAAGCCGCGAGGTGGCGGCCGCTATCGCTCGACTCACGACAAGCTCAGTGCGTCCAGGCGCCGCGGCGATCGGTGGCGAAGTTCTCGCCGTAGCCGCGGGGGCGGAGGTTGGGCTTGCGGGCCTTCGGCTGCAGCACGATGAAATCGATGCCGTGCTCGCGGGCGTAGTGCTCGGCGGCCTCCTGGCTGTCGAAGCGGAGCCGCACCTGGCTGTCCATGTCGCCGGAACTCGTCCAGCCCATCAGAGGGTCAACGGCACGCGGCGCGGCGGGCGAGAACTCCAGAACCCACTCCTTCGTGCGGGCACCGCCGGACTGGGTCGCGGTCTTCGACGGGCGATAGATGCGGGCACGCACGGGTCGCTGGCTCCTTTCCGCTCTCTGGTCAGACATATCGCGCGGCGCAGCGCCCGGTGCAAGGGCCATGGCTTGAAGGCGCGGCGCAAACCCGCATCTATGATCGGATCAGCGCGGAGACCCCGATGCCCGACACCTCCCCTGCCCTGCCCGCCGCGGCGGCCCGCGAGAAGCTGGAAGGCGGCCGTCGCTTCGCCATGCAATCGGAGTTCGAGCCGGCCGGTGACCAGCCCACCGCCATCGCCGAGCTGGCCGAGGCGGTGCTGGCAGGGGAGCGCAACCAGGTGCTTCTGGGCGCCACCGGTACCGGCAAGACCTATACCATGGCGCGGGTCATCGAGGAGACCCAGCGCCCCGCCATCATCCTCGCCCCCAACAAGACCCTCGCCGCGCAGCTCTACGGCGAGTTCAAGGGCTTCTTTCCCGACAATGCGGTGGAGTATTTCGTCAGCTATTACGACTACTACCAGCCCGAGGCCTACGTTCCCCGCACCGACACCTACATCGAGAAGGAATCCCAGATAAACGAGCAGATCGACCGGATGCGCCATTCGGCCACCCGGGCGCTGCTGGAGCGCGACGACGTGATCATCGTCGCGTCGGTCTCCTGCATCTACGGCATCGGCTCGGTCGAGACCTATTCGGCGATGACGCAGGACCTGCAGACCGGCTTCACCTATGACCCGCGCAAGGTGATGGCGGAACTGGTCGCCCAGCAGTACCGTCGCAACGACGCGGCGTTCCAGCGCGGCAGCTTCCGCCTGCGCGGCGACGTGCTGGAGCTGTGGCCTGCGCACCTCGAGGATCGCGCCTGGCGGTTCTCCTTCTTCGGCGACGAGCTGGAGGCGATCACCGAGTTCGACCCGCTGACCGGCGAGAAGACCGACAGCTTCGAGAAGATCCGCATCTACGCCAATTCGCATTACGTCACGCCGCGTCCGACCCTGCAACAGGCCGTCAAGGGCATCCGTCACGAGCTGCGCCAGAGGCTCGACCAGCTGGTGGCAGAGGGGAGGCTTCTGGAGGCGCAGCGGCTGGAACAGCGCACCCAGTTCGACCTGGAGATGCTGGAGGCCACCGGCGTCTGCAACGGGATCGAGAACTACTCGCGCTATCTGACCGGCCGCGCGCCCGGCGAGCCGCCCCCTACCCTGTTCGAGTTCATCCCCGACAACGCCATCGTCTTCGCCGATGAAAGCCACGTCAGCGTGCCGCAGATCGGCGGCATGTATCGCGGCGACTACCGGCGCAAGTTCACACTGGCCGAGCACGGCTTCCGATTGCCCTCCTGCATGGACAATCGCCCGTTGAAGTTCGAGGAATGGGACGCGATGCGCCCGCAGTCGGTGTTCGTCTCGGCCACGCCGGCCGCCTGGGAGCTGGAGCAGTCGGGCGGCGTCTTCACCGAGCAGGTGATCCGCCCGACCGGCCTCATCGACCCGCAGGTCGAGATCCGCCCGGTGAAGATGCAGGTCGACGACCTGCTCGACGAGGTACGCAAGGTGGCCGCAGCAGGCCTGCGCGCGCTGGTCACGGTGCTGACCAAGCGCATGGCCGAGGATCTGACCGAATACCTGCACGAACAGGGCATCCGGGTGCGCTACATGCACTCCGACATCGACACGATCGAGCGCATCGAGATCCTGCGCGACCTCCGTCTCGGCGCCTTCGACGTGCTGGTGGGGATCAACCTGCTGCGCGGGGGGCTCGACATCCCCGAATGCGGGCTGGTCGCCATCCTCGATGCCGACAAGGAAGGCTTCCTGCGCTCGGAGACCTCGCTGATCCAGACCATCGGGCGGGCGGCGCGCAACGCCGACGGGCGGGTGATCATGTATGCCGACCGCATCACCGGCTCGATGGAGCGGGCGATGTCCGAGACCAATCGCCGCCGCGCCAAGCAGATCGCCTATAACGAGGCGCATGGCATCACGCCGCAGACCGTCCGCAAGAACGTCGAGGACGTGCTGGCCGGGCTCTGGCAGGGCGACACCGACATGGCCCGCGTCACCGCGAAGATCGACAAGCCGCTGGTCGGCGCCAACCTTGCCGCCCATCTCGACGGCCTGCGCACCCGGATGCGCAAGGCCGCCGAGAACCTCGAGTTCGAGGAAGCCGCGCGGCTGCGCGACGAGATCAAGCGGCTGGAGGCGGTGGACCTTGCTGTCGCCGACGATCCGCTGGCGCGCCAGTCCGCGGTTGAGGAGGCGGTGGAGGCCGCCGGCGCCGCCAAGGGCCGCTCAACCGCCGGGCGGGCTGGCCAGCGCGGCGGCCGGGCGCGCCGGCGGCGCTAGGCGCCGGGCGGGGGGACCGCCGCCGCGGCGGAAGCCCGTTCTACCGGCCCGTGCAGCCCGTCCCAGGCTCCGGGCTGGAGCGCGAGGCCGAGGACGCGGGCGGGATTGGTGGGCGGCGGCATCTCGACCCCGGCCAGCCGGCGGAAGCCGAAGCGGCCGTAATAGGGCGCATCGCCCACCAGCAGCGACCGCTCCCAGCCCAGGGCCCGCGCGCGGTCGAGACTGTCGCCGATCAGCCAGGCGCCCAGCCCCTCGCCCTGGCGGGTGGGGTGCACCGCGACCGGGCCGAGGAGCAGCACGGCCTTGTCGGCGATGCGCACCGGCCAGTGCCGGATCGCCGCCACCACCGCGCCATGGTCGCGCAGCAGCAGGCACAGCGCGGCCACCGGCGCCACCCCGTCGCGCAGCCGGTAGGAGGACAGCGCCTCGCGCCCCGGGGCGAAGCAGAGGTCGTAGAGCGCCTCCACCTCCCACCCGTCCGCCGCCGTCTCCTGCGCGAGATCCACCGCCGCCCCCGGTTTTACGCTGGCGGGGCCGGTAGCACGCGGCTAGGTCGGGGGCAAACGAGGGAGACACCCATGTTCTATCGACCGGCCGAGGGTCACGGCCTGCCCCGCAATCCGTTCAACGCCATTGTTGCGCCGCGCCCGATCGGCTGGATCTCGACCCGGGGCGCAGACGGCGCGGAGAACCTCGCGCCCTATTCCTTCTTCAACGCCGTCGCCTATGTGCCGCCGCAGGTGATGTTCGCCTCGACCTCGGCCAAGCCCGACCGCGGCGACACCAAGGACAGCGTCGCCAACATCCGCGAGACCGGGGTCTTCTGCGTCAACGTGGTGGAATACGCCGCGCGCGAGGTGATGAACGCCTCCTCGGGCCCCTGGCCGCGCGAGACCGACGAGTTCGCCCATGCCGGCATCGCCCGGGCGCCCTGCCACGAGATCGCCTGTTCGCGCGTGGCCGACGCGCCGGCAAGCCTCGAATGCCGCCTGACACAGATCGTGACCCTGCTGGGCGAGAGCAATTTCCTGGTTCTGGGGGAAGTCGTGGGCGTGCATCTGCGCGACGACTGCCTGGTCGAGGGCCGTTTCGACGTCACCCGGTTCCGGCCCGTCGCCCGGCTGGGCTACATGGATTACGCCGCCGTCTCGGACGTCTTCGCGATGCAGCGGCCGGAAACCTGAGGCGGGCCGCCGCGCGCGTTGCGTGTGCCGGCCGCGTCGCCTAGGGTCGCCGGGCAGGACGTATCTCCGGCCGCAGGAGTGGATCGATGTGTTTCGCGTGCAATGCTCCGGCCGAGGCAAAGGCTGCCGGAATCTCGCCCTGCCACTGCGGGGCACCCTATACCCAGGCCGCCTTCCGCCGCATCGAGGCCGATCTCAACCGCCGGCAGATGCTCGGCGGCAGCGCCGCCGTGCTGGGGCTCTTTGCCGGATTCGGCCTCGCCCCGCGTCCGACGCGCGCGCAGACGCCGGGCCGGCCGCTGCTGCTGACCAATCTGCGGTATTTCGACGGCATCGAGCCGGCGATGCTGGAGGGCCGCGATATCCTGATCGAGGGCGGCCGGATCAGTGCGCTGCCTGCGGCGGGCACGGGGCCGGACGACGCCGAGGTGATCGACTGTGGCGGCCGGGCGGTGATTCCCGGGCTGATCGACGCGCACTGGCACAGCACGCTGGTGGCCGTCAGCATGGTGGCGGCGGCGACGCAGGACATCGGCTTCATCCATCTGATGGCGGGGCGCGAGGCCGGGGCGACGCTGATGCGCGGCTTCACCACCGTGCGCGACGTGGGCGGGCCGGCGTTCGGGCTGAAGATGGCCATCGACCGCGGCGTGGTCGAGGGGCCGCGGATCTTCCCGTCGGGCGCGATGATCTCGCAGACGGCGGGGCACGGCGATTTCCGCTTCCTGCACGAACTGCCGCGCTTTCCGGACACGCCGCCCTCGAACATCGAACGCCAGGGCGTCGCGCTGATCGCCGACGGCGCCGACATGGTGCTGCGCGCCACCCGCGAGCAGCTGATGAAGGGCGCGAGCCAGATCAAGATCATGGCCGGCGGCGGCGTCTCGTCGCTCTACGACCCGCTCGACACCACCCAGTACACCGAACGCGAGATGCGCGCCGCGGTGGAGGCCGCCGAGGACTGGGGCACCTATGTCTGCGCCCATGTCTACACCCCCGGCGGCATCCGCCGGGCGGTCGCGGCCGGCATCAAGTCGATCGAGCACGGCCAGCTCGCCGACGAGGAGACGGTGCGGCTGATGGCCGACGCGGGGGTTTGGTGGTCGATCCAGCCCTTCCTGGCCGACGAGGACGCCAACCCCAAGGAGGATCCGGTTCAGCGCGCCAAGCAGCTCGAGGTCGCCGAGGGCACGGTGCGCGCCTTCGAACTGGCGCGCACCCACCGCGTGCCGCTGGCCTTCGGCACCGACATCCTCTTCAACCCCGCCGGCACCGCCAGCCAGGGCCGGCAGCTGGCCAAGTTCGCCCGCTTCATGTCGCCGCTGGAGGCGCTCTCCACCGCCACCGGCCGCGCCGGCGAACTGCTGGCCCTCTCCGGGGCGCGCGCGCCCTATGACGGCCGCCTTGGCATCATCGCCGAAGGCGCGCTCGCCGATCTGCTGGTGGTCGACGCCGATCCCGAGGCGGGACTAGACTGGCTCGACACCCCGGCCGACAGCCTGCGCCTGATCATGAAGGGCGGGCGCATCCACAAGGACATGCTGTGATGGCGGTGAAAACGGGAGCCCGCCGGCGGCGGGGACGCGCCGCGGCAGCCCTCGCGGCGGCATTTCTGGCGGCGAGCGGGCTGGCGATGCCGGCGGCGGCGCAGTCGGGTGGCGACACGGTCTTCCAGATCACGCCCTATGCCTGGGCGACGGGGCTCGGCGGCAGCCTTGGCCTGGGCGCGCGCAAGATCGAGTTCGACAAGTCGTTCCGGGACGTCCTGTCCGATCTCGACGGCGCCTTCTTCCTGTCGGCCTTCGCCCGTCACGAGCGCCTGGTGTTCCTCGGCGATCTGAGCTGGTCGTCCTCGTCACGCGCGGGCGTGCTGCCGGCGCCGGCTCCGGTGCGGGCGCGCGGGCGGCTGCGGCAGACGTCGCTGACGCTCGCGGCAGGCTACCGCGTGATTGAGGCGCCGGGCCCGACCGTCGATCTGCTCGGCGGCCTCCGGCACTGGCGCATCGAGGCGAGCGCCTCCGCGCCTGCGCTCGGCTTCAGCGAAACGCGCCGGGCGAACTTCACCGATCCGATCCTCGGCGTCCGGCTCAATGCGCCGATCGCACCGCGCTGGTCGAGCATCCTCTATGCCGACATCGGGGGCTTCGGCGTCGGATCGAGGCGCAGCGGCCAGGTCCTCGCCACGGTCAACTATGCGGTGTCGAGCGACGTGTTCCTCTCGGCCGGGTTCCGGCATCTCGAGGTCGACTATCGCAGCGGCGGCCTGCGTGTGGACACGCGGCTGTCCGGCCCGCTGATCGGCGCCAGCTTCCGGTTCTGAGACCCTTTCCGAGGCCCCGACCGAGATCCAACCGTGACCCGACCGCCGATCGACATCCCACCGCCGTCCACGGTTACTGCGCTGCCCTGACGGCCTGCGAACGGAGACAGCATCATGCATCTGCCCCGCGCCCTCGCCCTGTCCGCCGCCCTGTGCCTGCTCGCCGTGCCCGTGGCCGAGAGCTGCACCCGCGCCGTCTATCTCGGCCCAGAGGACCGCATCCTCACCGGCCGCAGCATGGACTGGAAACTGCCGATGGTCTCCAACCTGTGGGTGTTCCCGCGCGGGATGGAGCGTGACGGCGCGGCCGGCGAGCGCTCGGCCACATGGACGGCAGACTACGGCAGCCTGATCGTGACCGGCTACGACATCGCCACCGCCGACGGCATGAACGAGGCCGGGCTGGTGGCCAACCTGCTGTGGGAGGTCGAGGCGACCTACCCGGAGGATGACGGAGAGACCCCGCGCGTCTCGCTGTCCGTCTTCCCGCAATACCTGCTCGACCGCTTCGCGACCGTGGCCGAAGCGGTCGAGAGTCTGCGCGCCGACCCGGTCCTCGTCGCCGGCGGCGAGGTGCCGGTGGGCCCGCCGGGGCGGCAGGCCACGGTGCACATCTCGCTGTCGGATGCCAGCGGCGACAGCGCCATCATCGAGTTCGTCGACGGCGAGATGGTGATCCATCACGACCGCGCCTATCAGGTAATGACCAACGAGCCCACGTTCGAGGACCAGCTCGCCATTCTCGAATACTGGAGCGCCGTGAACCCGCGCGAGTTCCTGCCCGGCACCGTGCGCGCCTCGGACCGTTTCGTGCGGGCAAGCTTCTACATCAACGCGGTGGTGCAGAGCGACGAGCCCCGCATCGCGGCCGCCTCGGTGTTCAGCGTGATCCGCCAGGTCTCGGTGCCCTGGGGTATATCCATCGCCGACCAGCCGAATCTCTCGACCACCCGCTGGCGCGTGGTGGCCGACCAGAAGGACCTGCGCTACCATGTCGAATCCGTGATCTCGCCCAGCATCTTCTGGGTCGATCTTGACCGTCTCGACCTCTCCGAAGACGCGCCGGTGATGATGCTCGACCTCGGCACCGACATGGAGCGCATCCTCTCCGGCGAGGTGTCGGCGTCCTTCGAGCCCGCCGAACCCTTCGCCTTCCAGCCTGCAGATTGAACGTGCCGTCCCAGACATCGAAACCCCTGCCGGCCCCGCTGTGGACCGCGCTGGCGCCGCTCCTTACCCTCGGCTTCGTGGCGGCGGTGCATGTGATCTGGGACGGTCACTTGCCGGGGCTGCTGATCCTGCCGGCGGTGGTTCTGCTGCTGGCCGCGGTCTTCGCCGCCGTGCACCATGCCGAGACGGCGGCGCATCGGCTGGGCGACCCCTATGGCGCGATCCTTCTCGCGGTGGCGGTGACGATCATCGAGGTGGCGCTGATCGTCTCGGTGCTGCTGAAGGCGCCGCCTGGCACCTCGGAGATCGCCCGCGACACGGTCTTCGCGGCGATCATGATCGTGCTCAACGGGATCGTCGGTCTCTGCCTGCTGATCGGCGGCGTGCGCCACTTCGAACAGGGCTTCCAGGCCCGCGGCGCCACCGGCGCGCTCGGCGTCCTCGCCACCGTCGCGGTGCTGGCGCTGGTCCTGCCCAACTTTACCCTCGCCGCACCCGGGCCGGTCTACGCGCCGCCGCAACTGATCTTCGTGGCGGTCGTGTCGCTGGCGCTCTACGGGGTGTTCCTCTTCGTGCAGATGGTCCGCCACCGGGCAGATTTCCGCGACCCCACCGACGACCTCGAGCACGACGGCCCGCGGCCCGACGCGCGCAGCTTCCGCACCGCCCTGGTGCTGCTGCCGCTGGCGCTGGTGGCCGTGGTGGCGCTGGCCGAGACCCTCGCCCCGGTGGTCGAGGGGGCAGTGGCGCGCGCCGGCCTGCCGGCCGCGCTGGTGGGCGTGGCCATCGCCATGGTGGTGCTGATGCCGGAGGGCACGACGGCGCTGCGCGCGGCCCGGGCCAACCGGCTGCAGACCAGCCTCAACCTGGCGCTCGGCTCGGCTCTGGCCTCCATCTGCCTGACCATCCCGACGGTGGCGATCCTGTCGCTGGCGCTTGGCCAGCCGCTGGCGCTGGGGCTCGACGCGGAGCACATCGTTCTGCTGGTCCTCTCGCTCTTCATGGCCACGCTGACGCTGGCGACGGGGCGCACGACGGTGCTGCAGGGAGCGATCCATCTGGTGATCTTCGGCGCATTCATCGTCATCGCCGCGGTGCCGTGACGCGCGGGCCGGGCACGCTGCCCGGCCGTCGGCAGCCCTGACTTGATGCAGGTCAAGGCCGGCCCGCCGGCGGCCATGCGATGCGGCCGCGACCCAGCGCAAGGAGCCGCCCATGGACTACCCCGCCTTCATCGCCGCCACCCGCGACCAGAGCCGCACCCTCGCCCGCGCCCTGCCGGAAGCCATGAAGGGCTTCGGGTCGCTGTCGAAGGCCGTCAAGGAAGGCGGCACGCTGGGGATCAAGGAAAAGGAGTTCGTGGCCCTCGGCATCTCGGTCGCGGTGCGCTGCGACCCCTGCATCGCCTTCCACGTCGAGGCGCTGATGAAGGCCGGCGCGACCCGCGAGGAGCTGGCCGACGTGCTGGCGATGTGCATCCAGATGGGCGGCGGCCCGGCGGTGATGTACGCCGGCAAGGCGCTGGACTGCTGGGACCAACTCGCCGCAAAGAGCTGACCGAGGGGCGCTTGCCCCGCGCTGCTCCGCTGGGCACTGTGCCCGGCGGAAGTTCTGGAATGGCGGAACGACGCAATTGGTCGGACGCCGAGGTGCGCGAGGCGCTCGCGCTCTACCTTCGCACAGCCTTCGGCCGGATACATACGCGCAACCCTGATGTGATCGCTCTGGCGGCACGGCTTGGCCGTACTCCCGGCGCGGTCGCACTGAAGCTCTCGAATCTCGCGGCACTCGATGAAAGTCTCGCCCAGAAGGGTATGGCAAACGCCAGCGCAACCGACCGGCGTGTCTGGTCCGATTACCTGCATGATCCCTCCGCCGTTTTGCGTGCTTTCGTTGCGCAGACAGGCGACACGATGTCCAAGGGCTTTGCTGATGGCGGGGCACCCTATGCGCCACGTGAGGGTGGCGAGCGCGAGGCCACCAGTCTCCAGCGCATCGGGCAGGAGTTCTTCCGGCGGATGATCCTGACTTCCTACGGCCGGCGCTGCGCGCTCACGGGGCTGGACGATCCACGCATGCTGACCGCCAGCCACATCGTGCCATGGCAAGAGGACGCCCGGCACCGTCTGGACCCCACCAACGGGTTATGTCTGAACGCCCTTCATGACCGGGCGTTCGACCGCCACCTCATCACCTTCGATGCCGACTGGCGCATGGTAATCCGAAGTGATGTGCCGGTTGTTGCCCGGCGGCAGCTTCTGCGTGGCGTGGACGACCGGCTCAGGATGCCGGAACGCTTTCGGCCAGCCTCGGAGTTCATGGACCGCCACCGCGACCGCTTCGCAACGCGAGCCGCTTGAAGCGCGTTTAGCCGTCGGCCCGGATACGCGCGTTTTTCGGGTCGTAGGGGCTGTCGGGGGTAATCTCGGCGGGCCAGAGGCGGCCCTGCATCCTGACCTGCAGGCTCGTGCCCGGCGCGGCGTGCTCGGGGGTGACATAGCCCATGCCGATCGACTTGCCGAAGGCGACGGAATAGCCGCCGGAGGTCAGACGGCCCACCCGCCGCTCGCCGGCATAGATCGCCTCGCGGCCCCAGGGGTCGGCGTCCTCGGGGCCGTCGATCAGCAGGGTGACGCAGCGGCTGCGCAGCCCGGTGGCCTCCATCGCGGCCTTGCCGTGGAACTCCTTGGAGAGATCTACGAAGCGGTCGAGCCCGGCCTCCAGCGGGGTGGCGTCGCGGCCGAGCTCGGTGCCGAAGGCGCGGTAGCTCTTTTCCTGCCGCAGCCAGTTCTGGGCGCGGGCGCCGACGAGCTTCAGGCCCAGCGGTTCGCCCACCTCCATCAGCCGGTCGAAGAGGTAGTTCTGCATCTCGATGGGGTGGTGCAACTCCCAGCCGAGCTCGCCGGTATAGGCGACGCGCAGGGCGCGGACCGGGCACATCAGAAGTTCCAGCCGCCGCGCCGAGAGCCAGGGGAAGCGGGCGTTGGAAAGCGCGGTCTCGGCGTCGCGGTCGCGGACGAGGGGCGCAAGCAACTCGCGCGACTTCGGCCCGGCGATGGCAAAGGCGCCCCACTGGGTGGTGACGTCCTGGATCTCGATCGGGCCGAAATCGGCGGCGCGATCCTCGGCCGCCTTGCGCAGATAGTCGGCGTCATAGGCCGTCCAGGCGCCGGCGGAGACGAGGTAGTAGTCGTTCTCGGCGAGCCGGACCATGGTGAACTCGGTGCGCACCGTCCCGACCGGGGTGAGCGCGTAGGTCAGGCTCATGCGGCCCACCCGCGGCAGGCGGTTGCAGGTGAACCAGTCGAGAAACGCGGTGGCGCCGGGGCCGGCGACCCGGTGCTTGGTGAAGGCGCTGGCGTCGATCAGCCCGACGCCGTCGCGGATCGCCTGCGCCTCGGCCACCGCGTGGCGCCACCAGCCGCCGCGGCGGAAACTGCGGGCATCGTGGTCGAAGCTGTCGGGCGCGTCGAGCGGCCCGAAATAGTTCGGCCGCTCCCAGCCGTTGACCTGCCCGAACTGGGCGCCACGGGCACGCAGCCGGTCGTAGCAGGGCGTGGTGCGCAGCGGGCGGCAGGCGGGGCGTTCCTCGTCTGGGTGGTGGAGGACGTAGACGTGGTCGTAGGCCTCCTCGTTCTTGCGGGCGGCGTATTCGCTGGTCATCCAGTCGCCGTAGCGGCGGGGATCGAGGGCGGAGAGGTCGATCTCGGCCTCGCCGTCCGTCATCAGCTGCGCGAGGTAGTGCCCGGTGCCGCCGGCGGCGGTGATGCCGAACGAGAAGCCCTCGGCGAGCCAGAGGTTGCGCAGCCCGGGCGCCGGGCCCAGCAGCGGGTTGCCGTCGGGCGTGTAGCAGATCGGGCCGTTGTAGTCGTCCTTCAGCCCGACGTGCTCGGAGGACGGGATGCGGTGGATGAACGACATGTATTCTTCCTCGATCCGCTCCAGATCGAGCGGGAAGAGGTCGGCCCGGAAGCTTTCCGGCACGTCGTGGAGGAACCGGGCCGGAGCGCCCCTCTCGTAGGGCCCGAGGATCCAGCCGCCGCGTTCCTCGCGCACGTACCATTTCGCGTCGGCGTCGCGCAGCACGGGGTGCTGGGGGTTCGCCTTGCGCCATTCCACGAGGGCGGGGTCGGGTTCCGTGACGATGTACTGATGCTCGACCGGGATGGCGGGGATGTTGATCCCCAGCAGGCGGGCGGTGCGCTGCGCGTGGTTGCCGGTGGCGGTGACGACATGTTCGGCGCGGACCTCGAAGGCCTCCTCGCCGGGCACGAGATTGCCGCCCTTCTCGACCATGCGGCGGCCGCTCACCACCCATTCGCTGCCGGTCCAGCGGTATCCGTCGACCTGGGTCTTGCGGTAGATCTCGACGCCGCGGGCGCGGGCGCCCTTGGCCATTGCCTGGGTGACGTCGGCGGGGTTGATGTAGCCGTCGGTGGGGTGGAAGAGCGCGCCGACCAGATCCTCGCTGCGCACCAGCGGCCAGCGGTCGCGGATCTGCGCGGGGCTAAGGAACTCGTAGGGGATGCCGACCGTCTCGGCGGTGGTGGCGTAGAGCTCATACTCGTCCATCCGCTCCCGGGTCTGCGCCATGCGCAGGTTGCCGACCACGAAGAAGCCGGGATCGAGGCCGGTCTCCTCCTCCAGCCCCTTGTAGAACTTCACCGAATAGTCGTGGATGTGGCTGGTGGCGTAGCCCATGTTGAACAGCGGCAGGAGCCCCGCAGCATGCCATGTGGAGCCCGAGGTCAGCTCGTCGCGCTCGAGCAGCATCACCTCCCAGCCGGCCCGGGCGAGGTGATAGGCGATGGCGGTGCCGACAGCTCCGCCGCCCACCACCAGCGCGCGCACATGGCTCTTCATCGCGGCCCCCTGCTTCGACTGCCCGCGCCAAATTGCCCGATCGCGCCCCGCGCGCCGAACCCGCCCCGACCGTTGGTGCAGGGAAAACGACATGCGCGCGAAGGCCGCGCCGGGCGCTTGCCTTGCCTCGCCGGGGGCTCGCGGGTAAGGAGCGCCGAGGCGAGGGGGAGGTCGGTCCGGCGATGATGCGCCTGTGCCGCACGCGCGAGGAGATGCGGCTGGCCGTGAAGGGATGGCGGGCCGAGGGCGCCTTCATCGGCCTCGTCCCGACGATGGGCGCGCTGCACGACGGGCATATGGAGATCGTTCGTCGGGCACGGGCAGGCTGCGAGCGGGTGGTGGTGTCGGTCTTCGTGAACCCCACCCAGTTCGGCCCGGGCGAGGATTTCGCCGTCTACCCGCGCGATCCCGACCGCGACCTCGCGATGCTGAACGCGGCCGGGGTGGACGGGGTGTTCCTGCCCGAGGTCGCCGAGATCCACCGGCCCGGCGCAGAGACGGTGGTGGAGGTGCCGCGGCTGTCGCGGATGCTGATGGGACGGCTGCGGCCCGGGCATTTCCGCGGGGTTGCCACGGTGGTGGCGAAGCTTTTCAACATTGTCCGGCCCGACCGGGCCTATTTCGGCGAGAAGGACTATCAGCAGCTCGCGGTGATCCGCCGGATGGTCGAGGATCTCGACTTCGGCATCGAGATCGCCGGCGTGCCGACGATACGCGAACCCGACGGGCTGGCGATGTCGTCGCGCAATGCGCGCCTCGCGCCCGAAGACCGGGCGGCGGCGCCGGTGATCCATCGCGCGCTGGCCGAAGCGGCGCGGCATGCCCGCGCCGGCTGGACGGTGGCGCGGCTGCGGGCCTGGGTGCGCGACAGCATCGCGTCGAACCCGCGCGCCGATGTCCGCGCCGTCGACATCCGAGACGCCGCGACGCTGGCCCCGATCCGCGGCGCGCCGAGTGCGCCGGCCGTGGTGCTGGTGGCGGTGCGCTTCGGCGACGTGCTGCTGATCGACCAGCAGGTGATCGATCCCCCCGACCCGGAGAGCCCATGAGCACCGAAAGCCCCAAGCCCGTCCGCCGCATCACCGTGCCTCAGATCGCCGCACGCAAGGGGGGCGATCCGATCGTGGCGCTCACCTCCTATCACGCGCACACCGCCGCCATCGTCGACCGCCATGCCGAGGTGATCCTCGTGGGCGACAGCCTTGGGATGGTGATGCACGGGATGGAGAGCACGGTCGGCGTGCCGCTCGACCTGATGATCATGCACGGCAAGGCGGTGGTGCGCGGCACCCGCCGGGCGCTGGTGGTCGTCGACATGCCCTTCGGCAGCTACGAGGAGAGCCCGGGCGTCGCCTTCCGCAATGCAGCAAAGGTGATGAAGGAGACCCGGTGCGGCGCGGTGAAGCTGGAAGGCGGCGCGCGCATGGCCGAGACCATCCGCTTCCTCACCGAGCGCGGGATTCCGGTGATGGCGCACATAGGGCTGACGCCGCAGTCGAGCCATGTCATGGGCGGGTTCAAGACCCAGGGCCGCGACGAGACGAGCTGGCCCGCGCACGAGGCCGACGCGCAGGCGGTGGCCGAGGCCGGGGCCTTCGCGGTGGTGCTGGAGGGGATGGTCGAGCCGCTCGCGGCACGGATCACCCGGCAGGTGGCGATCCCCACCATCGGCATCGGCGCCAGCGTCGACTGCGACGGGCAGATCCTCGTGCTGGAGGACATGCTGGGACTGAACCCGCGACCTCCGAGATTCGTGAAGGTCTATGGCCAGCTCGGCGGGATGATCGAGGCGGCGGTGCAGAGCTATGCCGCAGACGTGCGCGCCCGCAGCTTCCCGACCGACAGCGAGGTCTACCGCTAGCGCCGCCGACCCGCCGTCGCGCGCCGGCCAGCGCCCCCCCGCAGGCGCTGAGGGACGGGCGGGCCGGGGCCGCGTCTCCGGGGGGCGCCGGCCAGCCTCGGGGATCGCCTTGCGCTGCACCCGCCCATGGCTATAACCCGCGGCAATTTGCACGGAGGGCGGCGGGCATGCCGAAGCGGACCGATATCTCCTCGATCCTGATCATCGGCGCCGGCCCCATCGTCATCGGGCAGGCCTGCGAGTTCGACTATTCCGGGGCCCAGGCCTGCAAGGCGCTGCGCGAGGAGGGTTACCGGGTCATCCTCGTCAACTCGAACCCGGCCACCATCATGACCGACCCGCAGCTGGCCGATGCGACCTATATCGAGCCGATCACGCCCGAGGTGGTGGCCAAGATCATCGAGGCCGAGCGCCCCGATGCGCTGCTGCCGACCATGGGCGGGCAGACCGGGCTGAACACGGCGCTCGCGCTCGACGACATGGGCGTGCTGGCGAGGTTCGGCGTGGAGATGATCGGCGCGCGGCGCGAGGCCATCGAGAAGGCCGAGGACCGCAAGCTCTTCCGCGAGGCGATGGCGCGGATCGGGCTGGAGAACCCGCGCGCCACCATCGTCGCCGCGCCCAAACGCGAGGGCGGCCGCTTCGACCTCGCCGCCGGGGTGGCCGAGGCGATGGCCGCGCTGGAGGAGATCGGCCTGCCCGCCATCATCCGCCCGGCCTTCACCCTCGGCGGCACCGGCGGCGGCGTCGCCTACAACCGCGACGATTACGAGCACCTCTGCCGGACGGGCCTCGACGCCTCGCCTGCGGGCCAGATCCTGATCGACGAGTCCCTTCTGGGCTGGAAGGAATTCGAGATGGAGGTGGTCCGCGACCGCGCGGACAATGCCATCATCGTCTGCTCGATCGAGAATGTCGATCCGATGGGGGTACACACCGGCGATTCGGTCACCGTCGCCCCGGCGCTGACGCTGACCGACAAGGAATACCAGATGATGCGCAACGGCTCGATCGCCTGCCTGCGCGAGATCGGGGTCGAGACGGGCGGCTCGAACGTGCAATGGGCGATCGACCCGGCGACCGGGCGCATGGTGGTGATCGAGATGAACCCGCGCGTCTCGCGCTCCTCGGCGCTGGCGTCCAAGGCCACG
>PUNI01000037.1 GCA_003551745.1 Paracoccaceae bacterium
AGCCGCCACTCGCCGCGGTCCACCGGGAAGGGCATGATGCCGTTGTTGCGGATGAAGTGCTTGTCGGCCGGGGTGACGTCGTCGTCCAGCAGATGCGCCGCCGCCTCGATGTTCACGGGCCGGTCGTTGTGCACGATCATGTCGGCGTGCTTCGATTCGAAGGCGAACTCGTTCACCGTCTCTGCCAGCGCCGCCGGGATCAGCCCGGCCGGCATGTTCGCGCTGAAGGGAATCGTCGTGCCGAGGACCGCGCCCATGCTGGCAAGCCCGGCACCGCGCAGAAAGCCGCGCCGGTCCGGTCCGGCCACGCGGCCGAACACCAGCCGGTCGGCACGGTCGGGGTCTTCGTGATAGAGCTCGATCAGCCCTCGTTCGGTCTTGCGGGTCATGCCAGCCTCCTCCCTGAATGCTTGCCGCACCAGTAAGGCAAAGCTGCGCCTCGAATACAACGTTTTTCTTGAATGTTTCGTGCCCGGACCATCGCCGGCCGGCATGAGTGAGAGACCGGACAGCGACCCAGACGGTGTTCGTTGCGGCTGCTTCCTTCCGGACCTGACCGGGTTGGCGAAGCGCCTGCCCGCGCCGGTCTCTCGCCACGTGATCTAGCGATGGCCCGCCCCGGGCGCAAGGCCCGCGCCGATTGCGCCCGCCGGCCGGTCTGGGCTACTGCACCGGCGCGGCCATCCCGAAAGGCGCCCCGAAGCGTGTCCAAACGCGGCTACCACCACGGCAATCTGCGCGAGGCGCTGATCGACGCGACACTGGAGCTGATCGCCGAGAAGGGGCCGTTCGGCTTCACACTCGCCGAGGCGGCGAAGCTGGCTGGCGTGTCCGCGGCCGCCCCCTATCGCCACTTCGCCGGCCGCGAGGAGGTGATCGAGGCGGTGGCCCTGCAGGGCTACGAGCTCTTCGCGGATCTGCTGGACTATGCCTGGGACGACGGCAAGCCCTCACCGCTGCGGGCGCTCGAATCGGTGGGCCGCGCCTATCTCGCCTTTGCGCGGAAGCATCCGGGCCATTACATCGCGATGTTCGAATCGGGCGTTTCGCCGGGCGCCTCGCCTGAACTGTCGCTGGCCGCAGAGCGTGCGCGTCAGGTGCTCATTCGTGCGGCCGAGGCGCTGTCGGCGCGGCTGCCGCCCGGCCGACGGCCGCCGCCCTCGATGTTCGCCGCCCATATCTGGGCGCTCAGCCACGGCATCGTCGAGCTGTTCGCCCGCGGCAAGCCGGGTGCCCGGGCGCCCTTCACGGCCGACGAACTGCTCGAATCCGGGGTGGGCATCTATCTTCGCGGGCTGGGCCTGATCGGCACGGACGAAAGCTGACGCCGGCGCCCGGACTCCACCGCAAGCCCCTTGACAAGAAGCTGGGCCTCCGCCACTTATGTAAATGTGAATAACATTAACACCCGGAACAGAAGGAACGGACCGATGACTGCAGCTACCACCTGGCCCGCGCGGGCCGAAACCTGGCTCGACGAGCGCGGCACCTGGGCCTGGGTCGCCGCCATGGTCCTCGGCTTCATCCTGTTCTGGCCGATCGGCCTCGCCATCCTCGCCTACATGATCTGGGGAAAGCACATGTTCAGGTCCAGCCGCAGCGGCGGCTGTGCGTGGAGGAAGACCACCTGCCGCGACGCCACGCGCCCATCGGGCAACACCGCCTTCGACGCCTACAAGACCGACACGCTGAAGCGGCTCGAAGAGGAGCAGAAGGCCTTCGACGACTTCCTGCGCCGGCTGCGCGAAGCCAAGGACAAGACCGAATTCGACGCCTTCATGGACGAGCGCGCCCGCCAGCGCCGCGACGAAGCCACGGCGGAAGGCTGAGAACCGCACCCGGCCGGACGCCCCCTACCCCGGCGCGCGCAGAACCGCGCCGGGATTCATGATCCCTGCCGGGTCGAGCGCCGTCTTGATCGCCCGCATCGCGGCCAGCAGACCCGGGTCGCCATAGCGTTCCAGATCGGCGACCTTGAAGCGCCCGACCCCGTGTTCGGCCGCCACCGAGCCGCCGAGCTCATGCACCAGATCATGCACGCAGGCCTTGATCGCGTCGCGCTGGTGCTCGTGGTCGGCCCGGTTGCGGCCGCGCTGCGGGAAGACGTTGTAATGCAGGTTGCCATCGCCCAGGTGGCCGAAGCAGTTGATGCGGAAATCGCCGATCCGGCGCAGCGCCGGGCCGGCGCGGTCGATGAACTCCGCCACCGCCCCCAGCGGCACCGAGATGTCGTGGCTCGACACCGATCCGATGCGCCGGTTGGCCTCGGGAATGTTCTCGCGCACCGCCCAGAACTCGGCCCGCTGCGCTTCCGACTGCGCGATGACCCCGTCCGACACCAGCCCCGCGTCGGCCGCTGCCGCGTAGAGCCCCTCCAGCGCCGCGACCGGATCCAGCCCCGCCGGCAGACCCAGGTCCACCAGTACCATCCACTCCGGCGCCGGGTCGAAGGGCTGGCGCAGCTCCGGCATGGTCTCGGCGAGGAAGTCCGGGCCCTGTCGGCCGATCAGCTCGAAGGCCGAAATGCCCTCGGCGAGCCGCGCCTGCGCCAGCGCCAGCAGTCGCAGGGCCGCTGCCGGGCTCTCCACCACCAGCAGGGCGGCGCCGGTCGCCGCCGGGATCGGGTGCAGCCGCAGGCTGGCGGCGGTGATCACGCCCAGCGTGCCCTCGGCGCCGATCAGCAGGTCCTTCAGATCGTAGCCGGCATTGTCCTTGCACAACCGCTTGAGCCCGTGGAAAATCGTGCCGTCCGGCAGCACCGCCTCAACGCCGAGGCAGAGGTCGCGGGCGTTGCCATAGCGCAGCACGTTCACCCCGCCCGCGTTGCAGGCGAGGATACCGCCAAGCCGGGCCGTCCCTTCCGACGCGATCGAAAGCCCGAAGAGCCGTCCCGAATCGGCCGCCGCCGCCTGCACTTCGGCCAGCGTGACCCCGGCCTCGGCCACCAGCACGCCCTCCTCGGCGTGCAGCGCCCGCAGCGCGCGCATCCGCTCCAGCGACAGCAGAAGCGGCGCCGGCCCGTCGGAGGCGACCTGCCCGCCGACAAGGCCGGTTCCGCCGCCGAGCGGGACCACACCGACCCCACGCGCGGCACAGAATGAAAGGATCGCGGCGACCTCTTCCGTGCTGCGCGGGAGGGCAAGTACGCCGCCCCGGCCCTGCCAGCGGCCGCGCGGTTCCTCGAGATGCCGCGGCTCGGGCGCGCGCAGACGGTCCCCGGGCAGCCGGGCGGCCAGGTCTGCTGCGAAGGCTTCATCCGCCGCTGCCAGCATCCGCGCCACTCCCTTTCCCTGCGGCCGCTCCACGGGGCGCGCCGCCCGCCTTGCGTCATCGACCCAGCCCGATGCCCCGCGCCTCACCTACGGCCGCGCACGCCCGGGTCAACCGCGCATCGAAGGACCGGCGCGACCGGCGCCGCCCCATCGGCCACGGCCCGCGGTCGCCGTATCCCGCGCGAGCGGCGGCAGCGGATGCGCCCGGGCACCGCGGGGTGGGCGGGCGGGAGCGGTGACCGGGCGCATACCCACCTCACAGCCCGGCTCCCGCACCCTGCCCGCGTGTCTGCCGCGCGCCCGTCCGATTCACCCGGCGTCGGTGCGCGCGCG
>PUNI01000311.1 GCA_003551745.1 Paracoccaceae bacterium
ACCGGCCGAGGTCCGGGTGAACCACATCGCGGGCTGGACCCACGGCGATCACCGGCGCAGACTGAACCCATGGGCAGAATGACCGAGGGCATCGCCGGGACAGGGTTCGTGACGCGCCGGGCGGCGCTGGCCGGGATGGCGGCCTGTGCCGTGCCCGCACGCGCGCCGGCGCTCGGGCAAGGCGGCTTCCGTTTCGGGCTGACGCCGGTGTTTCTGGACAATGACTGGCAGCTCCTGGAGCTGATCCGGGCCCATGTGCGCGAGGCGGCGGGGCTCGACCTGGGCTTCGTGCAGCGGCGGACCTACAAGGAGGTGGTGGCGCTGTTGCTGGTGGGCGAGATCGAGGCGGCGTGGCTGTGCGGCTGGCCGCTCCTGCAGTACCCCAGCCGGATGACGCCGCTGGCGCTGCCGGTCTGGCAGGGGGCGCCGCTCTACCAGTCCTATCTGATCGCGGCGGAGGATCGCGACGCCGACGGGCTCGCCGATCTGCGCGGCGACATCCATGCCTATTCCGATCCGGACTCGAACTCGGGCTATCTCGTCACCGCCTCGGAGCTGGTGGCCATGGGCGAGCGGCCGGAGGCCTTCTTTTCCAGGTCGTTCTTCACCTTCGGGCACCGCAACGTGGTCCGGGCGGTGGCGCGTCGGCTGGCGCAGTCGGGCAGCGTGGACGGCTATGTCTACGAGGCGCTGGCGGCGATGGAGCCGGAGCTGGTGGCACGCACCCGGGTGGTGTGGCGGTCGGAGTGGTTCGGCTTTCCCCCCGTCGCGGTGCCGTCGGCGGCCAGCGACACGCCGACGGTTCGGCAGTTCGCCCGCGCCCTCTTCGGCATGGAGGCGACCGGACCGGGGCGCGAGGCGCTGCGGCTCTTGCAGCTGGACGGGTTTGCGCCGCCGGAGCCGGGCGCCTTCGACAGCATCGCCGTGCGCATGGCCCGGCTGGCGGACCGGGGATGAGGCGTCTGCCGCTGGCCCTGCGGGTGCCGCTGCTCGCGGCGGGGCTGATGGTGGTGCTGGGCCTCGTGGCCTCGCAGCTGGTGCTGGCGGGGCTGGCGCGGTCGCAGGAGCGCCAGCTGGTGGAACTGGCGCAGCTGGAATTCGACGGGCTGACCGCGGCGCTGGCCCCGCTGGTGCCGCGCGACGACGTGTGGGAGATGTTCGACCACCTGGACCGGCTCACCCGCCGCGACAGCGGGCTCCGGCCGGTCGAGGCGACGCTGGTCGATCCGCTGGGCCGCGTCGTCGTCTCCAGCCACCCCGAGGCCTGGCCGCTGGGGGCCGCCGCGCAGGCGCTGGTCGCGGCGGCCGTGCCGGTGGAGGCGTTCCACTACCACGCCGCCGCGCCCGAGGTGACGGTGCGCGCGGTGCTGACCCATCAGGGCCGGCCGCTGGGGCAGATGGTCATCGCCTTCGACGCCTCGGCGCTGGTGGCCGAGCGGGCGCGGGCGACGCGGGCGCTGCTTCTCGGCAATCTGGCCGCGACGCTGCTTCTGGCCGGGGCTGCGTGGCTCGCCGTGCGGCGGTTGATGCGCCCAATGACCCGGCTGATCGACCAGATGGGGGGCGGCAGCGCACCGCCGCAGGCGATCCCGCTGGCCGATCTGCCCCCGGGCGATGGCGAGGTCGGCCGGCTCTATCGCAGCTACAACGCCATGATCCGCGCGCTGGACGAGCGCAACGCCGCCGAGCGCCGGCTGGCCGAGCGCGAGCGCTTCGTCAGCCTCGGCCGGCTTGCGGGAACGCTGGCGCATGAGGTCAACAACCCGCTGGGCGGGCTGATGAATGCGGTGGATACGCTGCGCCGCTATCCCGACCGGCCCGAGGTGGTGACGGGCTCGGCCGACCTGCTGGACCGCGGCCTGAGGCATCTGCGCGACGTGGTGCGGGCGACGCTCACCACCCAGCGCGGTACCGAGGGCGAGGCGCCGCTGAGCCCGCCGGACCTGGAGGATCTGCGCGTGCTGATCGAGCCCGAGGCCGAGCGCAACGGCCAGCGGCTGGACTGGGCGATGCGGGCGGCGCCGCCCTGTCTGGCCGGCCTGCCCGCCGGGCCGGTGCGGCAGGTGGTGCTGAACCTCGCGCTGAACGCCTGCGCTTCGGCCGGGGCCGGCGGGCGCGTGGGGGTGTCGCTGGACCGCTGCGGCGACCGGCTGCGGCTGGGGGTGCAGGACAGCGGCCCGGGTCTGCCCGAGCGACTGCGCCCGCGGCTTCTGTCCGACGCACCGGTGGAGCCCGGCGGCGGGCAGGGCCTGCGGCTGGTGCGCGATCTGGTCGTTTCGCTAGGGGGACGGGTGGCGCTGGAGACCACCGCCGAGGGGCTGAACGAGGTGGTCGTCTGGCTGCCCTGCGCGGGGGCGGAGTGATGCTGGAGGGCCGGCACATCGCGCTGATCGAGGACGACGAGATCATGGGCGGCTCGCTGCACCAGCGGCTGGGGCTCGAGGGGGCGCGGGTGGCCTGGCTCAAGACCCTGCACCGGGCGCTTGGGGCGCTGCGGACCCCGCACCGGCCCTTCGACGCGGTGATCTGCGACATCCGCCTGCCCGACGGCACCGGCGAGGAGCTTTTTCGGAAGCTGTGCGCCCACGGCACGCCGCCGCCCTTCCTGTTCATCACCGCCCAGGCCACGGCAGAGCAGGCGGTGCGGCTGCTGCGCTCGGGGGCGGCCGATTACATCGTCAAACCCTTCGAGATGGCCGAGTTCCTGGCCCGTCTGGCGCAGGTCATCGCCCCCTCGGCCGCGCCGGGGGCGGGCCCTGTCTTCGGCCTCTCGCCCGCGGCCCAACGGCTGGAGGCGGCGCTGGAGCGGCTTGCGGCCGCCGAGGGGCCCGTGCTGATCACCGGCGAGGCGGGCACCGGCAAGCGGCTGGCCGGGCGACGGCTCCATGCGCTGTCGGACCGGGCCGCGGCGCCGCTGGTGGAGCTGGACCTGTCGCGGCTCGATCCCGATGCGATGGCGGAGAGGCTGTTCGGCGATGGCGGTGCGCTGGTCGAGGCGGGTGAGGGCGTGCTGCTGCTGGAGCAGGTGGCTGCCGCCCCGCCGGCGGTGCAGGCCCGGCTGGCCGAACTGGCGCAGGCCCGCGCCGATGGGCCACGCCTGGTGGCCACCGGCACCGGAACGCCCGAGGAAGAGGCAGCGCTGCGGCCCGACCTGCTCTGGCATCTCGGGGCGCTGCGTCTGTCGGTGCCGCCTTTGCGCGAGCGGCCCGAGGATGCGGTCTGGCTGCTGACCCGCCTGTTCGAGGGGATGAACGCGCGCCGCGCCCACCCGCTGCGCGGGATCAGCGCACTGGCCGAGGAGGCGGTGCGCCGCCACCCCTGGCCCGGCAACGGCCGTGAACTGCGCGCTCGATTGGTGCGCGCGATGGCGCTGGCCGAGGGCGAGATGCTGTTTCCCGCCGACCTGTTTCCCGACGCCCCGGCAGGTGCCGAAGACACTCCCTTCCTGCCGCTCGCCGAGGCGCGCGAGGCTGCCGAACGCGCCCAGATCCGCGCCGCGCTCGAGCGCAGCGGAGGCAACATGGCCGAGGCGGCGAAGCTGTTGCAGGTCTCGCGCACGACGCTGTGGGAGAAGACCCAGAAGCTCGGTCTGTGAGTCGC
>PUNI01000167.1 GCA_003551745.1 Paracoccaceae bacterium
GGCTTGTGCCGGTGGCGACAAAGGGCTATCAGGACCTCTTGATCCTGCAGCAGACGGAGTGAGACATGGCCCGGGTCACGGTCGAGGATTGCGTCGACAAGGTTCCCAACCGGTTCGAGCTGGTCCTGCTCGCCGCCCATCGCGCCCGCGAGATCGCCGAGGGCGCCCCGCTGACGGTCGATCGCGACAATGACAAGAACGCGGTGGTGTCGCTGCGCGAGATCGCCGAGGAGACCCAGGGCGCGGACGCGCTGCGCGAGCGGCTGATCGAGCACTTCCAGACCCAGATCGAGGTCGACGAGCCGGAGGACGACCAGATGGCGCTGCTGATGGGCGTCGAGCGCGAGCGCCCCGCCGCGCCTGCCGACGACATGGACGAGGAGCGCCTGCTGCGCGCCCTCATGGAGGCGCAGGGTCAGGGGTGACCCAGCCCACCACCGGCGTCGACGCAGGTCTGGCTCCGCGGCCGTTTCCGCAGGACGACAGCTCGGCTGACCGGGAAACCGGCGCGCCGAGCGCGGAGCGCTCGCACCAGCATGAGGCCGAACCGAGGGTCATATTCCAGCCCCCCGCGTCGCTGATCGATGTCGAGGATCTCGTCGCGCTGGTGCGCAGCTACAATCCGAATTCCGATGCCGGCCTGATCCGCCGCGCCTATGCCTATGGGCGACGCATGCACGCGGGGCAGACGCGGCATTCCGGAGAGCCCTACTTTACCCATCCGGTGGCCGTGGCGGCGATCCTGACCGAGATGCGGCTCGACGACGCCACCATCGTCACCGCGCTTCTGCACGACACCATAGAGGACACCAAGTCCACCTATGCCGATCTTGCGGCCAGCTTCGGTGCCGAGATCGCCGAGCTGGTCGACGGGGTGACGAAGCTGACCAACCTGCAGCTGTCGTCGTCGGAGGCCAAGCAGGCCGAGAACTTCCGCAAGCTGCTCATCGCGATGAGCCGCGATCTGCGGGTGATCCTCGTCAAGCTCGCCGACCGGCTCCACAACATGCGCACGATCCGCTCCCTGCGTCCCGACAAGCAGCTTCGCAAGGCGCGCGAGACGATGGACATCTTCGCGCCGCTTGCCGGCCGCATGGGCATGCAGTGGATGCGCGAGGAGCTGGAGGATCTGGCGTTCAGGGTGCTGAACCCGGAGGCGCGCAACTCGATCATCCGCCGCTTCCTGACGCTGCAGCGCGAATCGGGCGACGTGGTGCCGCGGATCACCGCCGACATCCACACCGAGCTCGACCGCACCGGGATCGAGGCCGAGGTCTATGGCCGCGCGAAGAAGCCCTATTCGATCTGGCGCAAGATGCAGCAGAAGGAGCTGGCCTTCTCGCGGCTCTCCGACATCTACGGTTTCCGCATCATCTGCGCCTCCGAGGCCGACTGCTACCGCATCCTGGGCGTGATCCACCAGCGCTGGAAGGCGGTGCCGGGGCGGTTCAAGGACTATGTCTCCAACCCGAAGTCGAACGGCTACCGCTCGATCCACACCACCGTCTCGGGCCGCGACGGCAAGCGGGTGGAGGTGCAGATCCGCACCCGCGAGATGCACGAGGTCGCCGAGGCCGGGGTGGCCGCCCACTGGGCCTACCGCGACGGGGCGCGGGTGACCAACCGCTTCGCCGTGGATCCGGCGAAATGGATCAGCACCCTCACCGAGCGCTTCGAGGAGGCCGACCACGACGAGTTCCTCGAGCATGTC
Source organism: Paracoccaceae bacterium (assembly GCA_003551745.1). Lineage (GTDB taxonomy): Bacteria > Pseudomonadota > Alphaproteobacteria > Rhodobacterales > Rhodobacteraceae > Rhodobaculum. The sequence goes on from PUNI01000167.1 coordinate 1,712, forward strand.
AAGCTCGAGATGTATTCCGACCAGGTGTTCTGCTTCACGCCGAAGGGCGACGTGGTGCAGCTTCCCCGCGGCGCGACGCCGCTGGACTTCGCCTATGCCATCCATACCAGCATCGGCCATTCCTGCGTCTCCGCCAAGGTGGACGGCCTGCGGGTGCCGCTCTGGACCCGGCTGAAGAACGGGCAGAGCGTGGACATCATCACAGCCGAGGGCCAGCGGCCGCAGGCCACCTGGATCGACATCGTCGTCACCGGCCGCGCCAAGGCGGCGATCCGGCGCAGCCTGCGCGAGGAGGACCGAGAGCGCTTCGTGCGGCTGGGCGAGGAGCTTGCCCGCGTGGCCTTCGAGCGCGTCGGGCGGCGGGTCAGCGACAAGGCGCTCGCCACCGCGGCGCGGCAGATGGGGCTGAAGGACCGGACCGAACTGCTCGCCCGTCTCGGCAGCGCCGAGATCACCGCCCGGCGGGTGGTGGAGACGCTCTATCCCGATCTGGCCACCCGGCCCGGCGAGGAGGTCGACGCGGCGCGCCCGGTGGTCGGCCTGCCGGCGGGCGCCAGCTTCTCGCGGGCCGGCTGCTGCCAGCCGGTTCCGGGCGAGCGCATCATCGGCATCACCTACCGCGGCCGCGGCATCATCGCCCACGCCATCGATTGTCCCGTCCTTGCCGAGTTCGAGGACCAACCCGACCGTTGGGTCGATCTGCGCTGGCACGAGGGCCGCCACGCCGCCGTGCATGCGGTGGCGCTGGATCTGACCATTTCGAACGACGCCGGCATGCTGGGGCGGATCTGTACCTTGATCGGCGATCAGAAGGCCAATATCTCCAACCTCACATTTGCCGACCGCAAGCCGGATTACTACCGGCTGATCGTAGAGGTGGAACTGCGCGACCTGGAGCATCTGCATGCGCTGATGACGGCGCTCGAGGCCGAGAGCGACGTGGCCCGGATCGCGCGGCACCGGGATACCGCGCGGAAGCCCTGAGCGCCAGCAGGGACCGGGCCGGTGGTGTTCAAGCGTCGCACGCCTCGCAGCTATGGCCGCGCACTGCTGGAATTCTTCTACCCGAGGGGCGGGTGGCGACGTGCGGCCTCCTACATGGGGCATCGTCTGTCGCGGCTGCCGGACACGCCCGAGCGGATCGCCCGCGGCATCGCGGCCGGCATGTTCTCCTCCTGCACCCCGTTTTACGGACTTCACTTCGTGATTGCCGCTCTCGTGGCGCGCGGGATCCGCGGAAATATCCTCGCCGCGCTGCTGGGCACATTCCTCGGCAACCCGCTCACCTTCCCGCTCATCGTCGAAACGGCCGTCCAGCTGGGCACCTGGATGCTGGGCCTGGGCGCCGGGCTGCATTTTCCGCAGGTGATGGCAGCCTTCGGCTACGCCTGGGCCGAGTTCTGGTCGAACCTCTGGCTTCTGGTCACGGGTGGCGAGCCGAACTGGTTCCGGTTGCGGCTGTTCTACGGCCGGGTGTTCCTGCCCTACCTGCTCGGCGGCGTGCTGCTCGGTGTCGTGACCGGCACCCTGGCCTATTTCGCCAGCCTTCCGCTCATCCGCGCCTATCAGACGCGGCGGCGCAAGAAGCTGCGCGAGCGCTTCATTGCCAGCCGCGCCGCCGCCCGCGCCACGTCGCAGAAGCCCGCAGAGCCGCGCTGAACGCCGTTTCCCTCGGCCGTCATCCGCTCTAGAACCGACACCGACCCATAGCGGAGCCCGCGATGACACATCCGTTTCTGGCCCGCCGGCAGCGGCTGGGCCTCAACATCGACCATGTCGCCACCGTCCGCAACGCCCGGGGCGGGGTGCTGCCCGATCCGGTGCGCGCGGCGCTGCTGGCCGAGGCGGCCGGTGCCGACGGCATCACCGCGCATCTGCGCGAGGA
>PUNI01000461.1 GCA_003551745.1 Paracoccaceae bacterium
GTACACCGATGCCTCTTCTGCCACCGCCCCCTTGACGAAGGGTGGCGGTTCGGGGGCCTTCCCCCGGCGTGGCGCATCGCCTTCGACCCCGGCACCGGGCTGATGGAGCTGCGCACGCTCGCCTTCGATCCCGACGAGGCCCAGGCCATCGCCCGGGCGGTCCTGGAGGAAAGCACCCGGCGCATCAACGAGCTGGCCGCCATCGCGCGCGAGGACGCCACGCGCAACGCGCGCGAGGATCTGGAGGTGGCGCTGGAGCGGCTGCGCGCCTCCCGCGAGGCGGTGACCGAGTTCCGCATCCGCACCCGCATCGTCGACCCCTCGGCCGACATCCAGGGCCAGATGGGCCTTCTGAACACGCTGCAGGGCCAGCTGGCCTCGGCGCTGATCGAGCTCGACCTGTTGCGCGAAAGCACCCGCGAGGGCGATCCCCGCATCACCCAGGTCCAGCGGCGCATCGAGGTGATCCGCGCCCGCATCGAGGAGGAGCGCGGCCGCTTCGGCGGCGGCGCGGCGGCGGCGGCGGGCGAGGACTACGCCACCGTGATGGCCGAGTTCGAGCGGCTCAACGTCGACCGCCAGTTCGCCGAGGAGGCCTATCGCTCGGCGCTGTCGGCCTATGACGCGGCGGTGGCCGAGGCGCAGCGCACCAGCATCTTCCTGGCCACCCATGTCACCCCGACCCGGGCCGAAAGCGCCCGGTACCCCGAGCGTACGGTGCTGCTGGCCCTCACGGGGTTTTTCCTGCTCCTGATCTGGGCCGTGGGCGCGCTGATCTACTACAGTGTGCGCGACAGCCGCTAGCGGGCGGGGCCGCCGGCACTGGGACGGGCGGCACTGGGACGGGCGGCACTGGGACGGGCGGCGCGGGGACGGGCGGCGCGGGGACGGGCGGGCCGGGGCGCGCGGGCAGGGACAGCAGGCGGGATCGGCACGGGCATGGCGCGCGGAACCATCCACATCGACAACGTCAGCAAGACCTTCTGGGTCAAGGGACGGCCCAGGACGGTCCTGCGGGGCGTCAGCCTGACGATCCCGCCGCGCACCGGCGTGGCGCTGCTGGGCCGCAACGGGGCCGGGAAGTCGACGCTTCTGTCGATGATCGCCGGCACGCTGGCCCCCGACGGCGGCCGCATCGTCACCGATGGCAGCGTCTCCTGGCCCGTGGGCTTCCGCGGCAGCTTCCACCGCGACCTGTCGGGGGCGCAGAACACCCGCTTCGTGGCCCGCATCTATGGCGTCGAGACCACGGCGCTGAGCGATTTCGTCGAGGACTTCGCCGAGCTGGGGGAGCATTACCACCTGCCCATCCGCAGCTATTCCAGCGGCATGCGGGCGCGGCTGTCCTTCGGCGTGTCCATGGGCATCGCCTTCGACACCTATCTGATCGACGAGGTCACCAGCGTCGGCGATGCCGCCTTCAAGACCAAGAGCCGCGAGATGCTGCAGGACCGGCTGCGGGACAGCGGCGCGGTGATGGTCAGCCATTCCATGGGCAAGCTGCGCGCCATCTGCAGCAAGGGCGCGGTGCTCGAGAAGGGCCGGCTGTGGTGGTACGAGGACATCGACGAGGCGATCGCGCATCACCAGGCCAACATCAAGGCCCGGATCGGGCGGGATGACGTGGACGACGACGACATCGACGACGACTGATGCCAACGCCCCCCGGGTGGGGCTCGGTCCCTGTGCGTCCGGCCTTTCCGCAAAAACAGCAGCCGACGCAGCGCCGGAGATCGGCCTCCCGGGCCGGTGCCGTGATCCGGTTCCGTGATGTGGTTCCGTGATGCGGTTCCGTGATCCGGTTCCGTGATGCGGTGCCACGATGCGGTGCCACGATGCGGTGTCACGATGCGGTGTCCGGCCGATCCCGTCGGCCCGGCCCTGCGGCCGCCCGGCCATGGGCGCCGGCGGCGCCGGCACGGCGATCCGGCGTATCGCCCCGGCCCGGTCCGCGGGCCTGGCGGCGCCCGGGCTGCCAGTCAGCGCCGAGGGACAGCGCCCGCAGCGCGGGCGACCCCGGTCATGGCCCCGGCCATGGCCCCCGGACGGGGCCTGCACTGCGCCGCGGCACCGCAGGCCGCCCCCTCCGTTCCGATCGGCCCCACCCTCCCGCGCTCCGCCGGGGATCCGGCCGGGCCGGCCATGCCCCGTCCGGGGCACCCCGAAGGCCGCGCCCCGCACCGCAGGACATGCGGCGGGCGCAGTCCGACATCCCCTCCTCCGAATGCAATCCGACCTGTCCGCCGTCGCGGGCCCGTCGGTGCCGCTGGCGGTGGCGTCTGTGGTCGCGGCGCCGCAGTCCGGCCGGCCGTGGCGCCGCCGCGGCCGGCCGACGTTGACCCCGACCCCCGGCCCTGTATCGTGCAGGCGCCGGTGGGCGGCACCAACAAGACCCTCCGGCGGGGCGATGGGCACGGAAAAAGGGCAGGCGGCATGATGGACAGGCTCCGGGGGACCCCCGGCACGCCGCGCGCCCGACGGCAGGGGACGCCCGGCGTCCTGTTTCTGACCCTCGGCGCCGCGGCGCTGGTGCTTGGCGGCTGCGCGTCGCTGCCGCGCACTGCGGCGGTGCAGAGCGAGATCCTGCGCCATGCCGACCGCGAGGACCGCGACATCGCCGTGGTCCCGGTCACCCGCGCAGGGCTCGAGGAGTTCGCCACCTGGCCCTCGACGATGCCGCAATCCCACTGGCTGCCCCGCAGCACCGGGCCCGACACGCCGGTGATCCACCCGGGCGACCGGCTGACGCTGCGGGTCTGGGACAACGACCCCAACTCGCTGCTGACCCCCGAGGGCCAGAAGCAGGTGGAGATCAGCGAACTGCCGGTCTCGCCCCAGGGCACGGTCTTCGTGCCCTATCTCGAAGAGATCGTGGTGACCGGCCAGACCCCCGAACAGGCGCGCCGGCAGATCCAGGAACAGCTCGACGACATCCTGCCCTCGGCCCAGGTGCAGCTGACCCTGGCCGCGGGCCGGCGCAGCTCGGTCGACCTGCTGGGCGGGGTGGGCAGCGCCGGCAGCTATCCGCTGCCCGACCGCAATTTCAGCGTGCTCAACCTGATCAGCGCCGGCGGCGGCGTCGCGAACGGGCTGCAGAACCCCCAGGTGCGGCTCCTGCGCGACGGCCGGGTGCACCGGATCCCGCTGGCGCGGCTGACCGAGGATCCGCGGCTCGACACCGTCCTGCGCGGCGGCGACACCGTCAGCGTCGAGGAGGACAGCCGCAGCTTCATCGCCCTGGGCGCGGCCGGCCAGCAGAACCTGATCCCCTTCGGCCGCGACCGGGTGACCGCGCTGGACGCGGTGTCGATGATCGGCGGGGTGGAAGGCTCGCGCGGGGCGCCCGGCGGGGTGCTGGTGGTGCGCGAATGCCCCCAGCGCGCGGTGCGCGCCGACGGGGTGGGCGGGCCGGACCGGGCGCGGGTGGTGTTCACCGTCAACCTGACCAGCGCCGACGGGCTGTTCAGCGCCCGGCATTTCGAGATCGCCCCCGACGATCTGGTGCTGGTGACCGAGGCGCCGGTGAGCTCGCTGCGCACCATCATGGGCCTGTTCGGGCAGACCCTGGGCCTGGCCAGCCGAC
>PUNI01000191.1 GCA_003551745.1 Paracoccaceae bacterium
CCCGTGCCCGCGCCCGCATGGTCGCCGCCCGGGCCGAGGTGGCCACCGGCGCCATCTCCGGTGCCGTCGGCACCTTTGCCAATGTCGACCCCCGTGTGTAGGCGCATGTCTGTGCGCAGATGGGGCTGAGCCCCGAGCCCGTTTCCACCCAGGTCATCCCGCGCGATCGCCATGCGATGTACTTCGCCACGCTGGCGGTGGTCGCGAGTTCGGTCGAACGACTCGCCACCGAGATCCGCCACCTGCAGCGCACCGAGGTTCTGGAAGCCGAGGAGTATTTCAGCCCCGGGCAGAAGGGCTCCAGTGCCATGCCGCACAAGCGCAACCCGGTCCTGAGCGAAAACCTGACCGGGTTGGCGCGGCTGGTGCGTGGCATGGCCCTGCCGGCGATGGAGAATGTCGGCCTCTGGCACGAGCGCGACATCTCGCATTCGTCCGTGGAGCGGATGATCGGACCTGATGCGACGGTGACGCTCGATTTCGCGCTGGCGCGGCTGACCGGCGTGATCGACCGGCTGCTGGTCTATCCCGCCCGGATGGAGGCGAACCTCCACCGCTTTCGCGGGCTGGTGCACTCCCAGACGGTGATGCTGGCGCTGACACAGAAGGGGGTCAGCCGCGAGGCCGCCTATGCCATGGTCCAGCGCGCGGCGATGAAGACCTGGGAGGAGGGGCGCGACTTCCGCACCGAGCTGGGCGCCGACCCGGAGGTGACGGCGGCATTGACGGGGGCGGAGCTCGACGCGCTGTTCGACCTTGCGCGCCACACGAGGCATGTCGAGACGATCTTTGCCCGGGTCTTCGGCGCCTGATTGCGCGCACCACGGTGATCCGGCCACCGATTCCATGAACATCCGGCCACCTGTTCCACGCCGATCCGGCCACCCGTTCCACGGGCATCCGGCCACCCTCTTCTGAGGGTCTGCGAGGCAATCTGAAGCCGCCTACCGTGCCCGGTTCTGACACCGGCGGGGGGCGAGATGCGAAGGTTGCCGATGAGGAAGATCAGGGATGTTTTGCGGCTGCATGCTGCTGGGCTGTCGGCGCGGCAGATTGGGGCGAGCGTTGGCGTCGGGCGCAGCACGGTGGCGGAATACCTGCGCCGCGCGGAGGTCGCGCGGCTTGGCTGGCCGCTGCCGGACGGGCTGTGCGACGAGGGCCTGGAGCGCAGGCTGTTCCCACCGGTGCCGGCCCCGACGGAGCGGTTGTTTGCCGAGCCGGACTGGGCGGCGCTCCACCGGGAGTTGAAGCGCCCCGGCGTCACGCTGTCGCTGCTGTGGGAGGAATACCGCGGGACGCACCCCGACGACGGCTACGGGTATTCGGCGTTCTGCGAGCACTACCGTCGGTGGGCTGGGCGGCTGCCTTCGGTGATGCGCCAGCGCCATGTGGCCGGCGAACGGATGTTCGTCGACTACTCCGGCAAGCGGATGACGGTGATCGACCCGGCGACCGGCGCGGCGCAACCGGTCGAGCTGTTCATCGCGGTGCTCGGCGCCTCCAACATGACCTATGCCGAGGCAAGCTGGAGCCAGACGCTGCCCGACTGGATCGGCGCGCATGGTCGTGCCTTCGCCTTCTTCGGCGCGGTGCCGCGGCTGGTGGTGCCGGACAACCTGAAGTCCGCGGTCGCCCGGGCCTGTTTCCATGAGCCCGAGATCAACCGCAGCTACAGCGACATGGCCGCGCATTACGGCACCGCGATCCTGCCGGCGCGGCCCTACAAGCCAAAGGACAAGGCGAAGGGGGAAGTTGGGGTCCAGGTTGCGCAGCGCTGGATCCTCGCCCGGCTGCGCAACCGGACCTTCTTCAGCCTCGAAGAACTGAATGCCGCGATCCGCGAGGAGCTCGGGCGGCTGAATGCGCGCGTGAGCCGTCACCTGGGGGCCTCCCGGCAGCAGTTGTTCGAGACGCTGGACAAGCCCGCCATGCGGCCGCTGCCGCCCACGCCCCATGTCCATGCCGACTGGCGCGAGGTGTCCGTGGGTCTGGACTACCACGTCCGGATCGAAGGCCACGTCTATTCCGTGCCCCATGAACTGATCCGCCAGCGGCTCTGGGCGCGGCTGACCGCCACCACCGTGGAGATCTTCCGTGGTGGCAGGCGCGTGGCCAGCCACCGCCGCGCGGCGCCCGGGGACATCGGCGCGACCACCGTCAACGCGCACATGCCTGCCAGCCATCGCCGTTACGCCGAACTCTCGGCCGCAACGCTGCGCGAGCAGGCCAAGCGCATCGGCCCCTCCACCGCCCTGCTCATCGACGTCATCCTGCGCGATCGCCCCCACCCGGAGCATGGCTTCCGGGCCTGTATCGGCATCATCGGGCTTGCCCGAAGCTACGGCGATGATCGCCTCGAAGCGGCCTGTGAGCGGGCGCTGCACATAAACGCGCGCACGCTGACATCGGTGCGCTCGATCCTCACCAACCGCCTCGACGGCCGTCATCCCGCGGCGACCCCCGAGGCGCCCCCGATCACCCACGGCAACATCCGCGGCCCCCGGGCCTTCCACTGACCAGAAGGAGAACACCCCATGCTCACACATCCCACCCACCAGGCGCTGCGCGACCTCAGCCTCGACGGCATGGCCGAGGTCTTCGCCGAGCTGAGCGCGCAAGACCGCGGGCAGGGCCTCGACCCGCTCGACTGGATCGGCCTGATGGTCGACCGCGAGCAGGCCAGGCGCAACACGCGCCGCTTCCGAACCCGCCTGCGCGCCGCGAACCTGCGCCATGGCGACGCCTGCATGGAGGACGTCATCTACCGCGCCTCGCGCAAGCTCGACCGGACCCTGTTCCAGAGCCTCGCCAACCCCGAGTGGATCGAGCGGCATCGCTCGGTCCTGATCACCGGACCCTGCGGGGTCGGCAAGTCATGGCTCGCCTGCGCCCTCGGCCACACCGCCATCCGCGCGGGGCGCACCGTCCTCTACCACCGTCTGCCACGCCTCTTTGCCGACCTCGAACTCGCCCGAGGCGACGGGCGCTTCGAGCGGCTGTTCCGAAAGCTGGTGCGCACCGATCTGCTCATCCTCGATGATTGGGGCCCCGACAGGCTCACCGCGCCCCAGCGCCGCGACCTGATGGAGATCGTCGAGGACCGCTATGGCCGGCGCTCCACCATCATCACCAGTCAGCTTCCGGTTGAAGCGTGGCACGCCGTCATCGACGAACCCACCTTCGCCGACGCCATCCTCGACCGCATCGTTCACAACGCCTACCGCTTCGCCCTCGACGGTCCCTCCCTGCGCAGGGACACCCCGCCGGATGTCCCCACCGTCACCGCCGACACCGACGAGGAGCCGGGCGCATGAGGAGACGGTCCGGCTCCCATCCCCGCGCGGCTTGCCCACAGGTCCCCCCCGCGCGCGCCGCCGCGCCAGCGCTATGGGGCGCGCTTGGCGCCGCGCGCGGGTCCCCCCCGTGGACAACCCACGCTCACGACAGCGCCATTGACCAGCGGGGGAAAACCTCACAATGAAAAACCGCCTCGCAGGCCATCAGACGGGGGTGGCCGGATGAGCGTGGAGCGGGTGGCCGGATGCCCGTGGAATCGCCGGCCGGATGCCGTGGAATACGCA
>PUNI01000015.1 GCA_003551745.1 Paracoccaceae bacterium
AACCGTGCGTGCAGCGTCCGGGGCAGCATCCCCAGAAAGCCCGGATCGGGGTGGCCTTGCGTCACGCTGAGATAGCGTTCGGTCGGGCCCAGCAGATACAGGCTCTCGAACCGGCGGTTCAGAAGAACCGCCGCAGGGGCGTAATTCTCCAGAACGGCCCGCCGGCACAGCTCCGCCAGGGAGGTCCTGCGACTTGGCTGCGGGTAGGTTTCGACGGGCCTCGCGATCCGTGCGCCGGCGGCAACATGCAGATCGCCCGGCCGGCCCGGGCCGACACAGCGCCAGAGCCGGGCGTCCTTGTGGGCGACCTCGAAGCTGCCATCTGCGGGCCCGGGCGTTTCGGCAGCCCCCAGCAGCAGAAGCCCGCCCTGACGCAGCGAGAAGGCGCACAGTCCGATCACACGCCGCTGCGCCTGCGGCTCCAGATAGATCAGCACGTTTCGGCACGACAGCAGGTCGATGCGCGAGAACGGCGGGTCGGACAGCAGGTCCGCCACGGTGAAGACGATCACGTCACGCAGTTCCGGCCGGACCCGCCAGCCGCCCGCCTCGGCCTCGAAGAACCGCGCAAGACGCGCGGGCGAGACAGCATCGGCGATGTCGGCAGCGTAGACCCCTTCGCGGGCAGTGGCCACCGCGTCGGCGTCGATGTCCGAGGCGAAGATCTGCAGCCCCGCCCGCGACCCTGCCGCCTCCAGCGCCTCGATGCAGAGCATGGCCAGGCTGTAGGCCTCCTCGCCGGTGCTGCATCCGGCCACCCAGACCCGCAGCGGCCGGTCGGCGGGCTGCGACGCGATCAGCTCGGGCAGGGCGGTCGCGCCGAGATGCTCGAACACGCCCGGGTCGCGGAAGAAGCTGGTGACATGGATCAGCAGATCGGCCGTCAGCCGCGCCAGCTCGCCCCTGTCGGCCCGCAGCATGGCCAGATACCGCTCCGTCTCGTCCGGCCCGCAGCCCGCCATCGCCATGCGGCGGGCGATGCGGCGCTGGATCGTGCCGGTCTTGTAGAGCGTCACATCCTGCGGGGCCGTTTCCGCGACGAGCGAGATGATGGCGTCGAAATCCCGGCCCGCCAGCGTCGCGCCTGTCCGGCCTGCGCCGGCCTTCGCTTCCAGCGCGGTGTCCGGGCGTTCGGGCGGTTTCGGCAGACCCCCTGCTGTGAGCTGCCCCAGCACCGCCGGCATGTCCGCAATGCCCAGGACGTGATCCACCAGACCGGTCGCCATGGCGCTGTCCGGCATGCCGGAATACCCGGCCTCCTTCGGGTCCTGCGCCAGGATCAGCCCGCCTGCGTCATGGATGGCGCGGAGGCCACCGCTGCCGTCCGTGCCGGTCCCCGACAGCACGATGCAGGCCAGCGGCGATGACGCTTCCCCTGCCAGAGACTGCAACAGATAATCGAAGGGCAGGCGCACCGCCTTGCCGCGCTCCGGGGCAGGGGTGTGGAGAACGCCGTTCTCGACCGTCAGAAAGACGCCCGGCGGGATGACATAAAGATGGGCGGGCCGCAGCGGCATGCCCTCGGCGGCCAGAAGCACCGACAAGGCGGTGTCCCGCGCCAGAAGGTCGACCATCATGCTGTCATGTGTGGGGTCGAGGTGCAGGACCAGCACGAAGCTCGCCTGCATATCGCCGGGTATCGCCTTCAACAGTGCCCGGCACGCCTCGAGCCCGCCTGCGGATGCGCCAATGGCAACGATGGCGAGCGCTGGACCGTGCGCGCGAGTGCGCTCATTCGACATCTTATCTTCCTGAAGGGGCGGGGGTGCGCCGCGTCCGTCCCGCAAAACCGTCACGGGCGCAGACTGTTTCTTCGCCGCCCTGCCGTCTTGCGATCCGACGGTATCAGCCTTTTGGGCCGTGCAGAAGCCGGGCTTTTCGGAATCGCCCTCATCGCCCGACGGTCCTGCGGCGCGCAGTCGTCCGACCGGCCTCGCAGCTGCACCCGGGGCTCTGCGCTGCGTCTGGGTAGATTCCGGGGCTGTCGGCGCGACTGTCCGATGGCTAGCCTCAAATCACGGCATGTTGCCGCATTAACGAGTGCGAAGTTAATCGGACAGCCGGGTTCCGTTCATGGTGGACGTTTCAAATGCCCCCAAACTCGGCTCACGTTGCGTCGCCTGCGACGAGCCCGGCTGTCCGGCCATTTCGAAGGAATTGTCGGAGACGGAGCACGCACCGCGCCGCGCACCGTCTTTCGGCAAACGAGTATTCTCAACCGCTTTCGCATCGCCGTCAGCTGCGAGCGGGGGCGCAGCAGAGCCATGATGCTTCAGGCGGTCAGGACACAATCGCTTTTCCCCAGACGACAGGCAACGCCCCGCGGGAAGCCGGCAACTCCCATCATCGGCAAGGTGACACGAAAACCATGATTGACGTCCATCCGTTTCATTTCCTACTGCCGCCGCAGGCCGCGGTCCTGTTTCGCTTCGCCCTCAAGCTTGCCGCCGACGAGACCAGGGCCGAGGATCTGGTTCAGGAGACCTTCCTCAAGGCCTGGGCGAACCGCGACAGTTTCACGCCCGGCACCGAACTCAGGGGGTGGCTGTTCACCATCCTTCGCAACACATTCTATTCCAGCCTCCGGAAGCACCGACGCGAGGTGCAGGACGTGGACGGCAGACTTGCGGCGTTGCTCTTCGAGGAAGCGTCGCAAGAGCATTCCGTCGACCTGAACAAGCTGATTTCGGTCATTGCCACGCTCCCCGAAATCCACCGTCGGCCGGTCGTCCTGATGGGCGCATACGGATTTTCGCAGCAGGAAGCGGCCGATGCCTGCAACTGCGCCGTCGGCACGATCAAGAGCCGCGTCAGCCGCGGACGGTTCGAACTCGGCCGTGCATTCGGTCGCGATCCGTTGGAGCCGCATGGAACGATCCCCCGCCCGGGCCGTGGGCAGACCGGCATCTCGAGGCTTGCATGAGCGCAAAGTTCTGACCCCGCAACGACAGGAGCCGGACATGGAACGATCGGACACGGTGAAGGACACCCAGACCATGGATCGTTCGATGCTCCTGCAGGGGGCAAGGGCTCCGCGGCTGCGGACAAGTTCCCTGGCAGAGTTGCTACACCTGTCCGCGGCGCTCTCCGCGGCCTGTGCGGCGTCGAAGTCGGATGCGCTGCACAACATTCGCGCCCGTTGGGCCGATGCCCCTCAGGAAGTTGACGACAGCACATGTGGCTTCGCAGATCTCTCTGCCGCGCTTCGCCGCGTGCGAGCCGAACTCCGGCGCCGACAGGACGAGCGGGCGGCCGCCGCGCAACGGACCCTGGCACCGGATTGCTAGCGGCTGTCCGGCCGGGGCTGCCTCGATCCCGGTATGTTCCGCTTGTCGGCAATCCGTGTCAGCCGGGCGCCCGTCCTCCGGGCCGCGTTCGGGAGCCCTCTGCTGTGCCTTACCCCGTCACGACCCCATCGCCCACCACGATCTGTCGCCGGCAGAGGCTTGCGATCTTTTCGTCGTGGGTGGAGATCAGGAAGGTCGTGCCTTCGGCGCGGTTGATCTCGGAAATCAGCGCCATCACCTGCATGGCGGCAGCACGGTCGAGGTTGCCGGTCGGCTCGTCCG
>PUNI01000499.1 GCA_003551745.1 Paracoccaceae bacterium
CCGTATCGTCGGGCGACCACGAGCCAGAAATGAGTGCGCGCGGGCGGCAAGCACAACGATCTGGACAATGTCGGCTACACCGCCCGCCACCACACCTTCTTCGAGATGTTGGGGAATTTCAGCTTCGGCGACTATTTCAAGTCCGACGCCATCCCCTATGCATGGAACCTGATCACGAAGGAGTACGGGCTGCCCGCCGACAAGCTCCTCGTCACCATCTACCACACCGACGACGCGGCCGCGGAGATCTGGAAAAAGGCCGCCGGTTTGCCGGACGAGCGCATCATCCGCATCCCCACCAACGACAATTTCTGGATGATGGGCCCCACCGGCCCCTGCGGCCCCTGCACCGAGATCTTCTATGACCACGGGGACCACATCCCCGGCGGCCCGCCCGGCAGCCCCGACGAGGACGGCGACCGCTTCATCGAGATCTGGAACCTCGTCTTCATGCAGTTCGAGCAGTTCGAGGACGGCAGCCGCAAGGATCTCGCCGCCCAGTCGATCGACACCGGCATGGGGCTCGAACGCATCGGCGCCGTCCTGCAGGGCAAGCACGACAACTACGACACCGACCTGATGCGCGCGCTGATCGAGGCCTCGGCCCATGCCACCTCCGCCGACCCGGACGGCCCGGGCCGCATCCACCACCGCGTCATCGCCGACCATCTGCGCGCCACCTCCTTCCTGATCGCCGACGGGGTGATGCCCTCCAACGAGGGTCGCGGCTATGTGCTGCGGCGGATCATGCGCCGCGCGATGCGCCACGCCCACCAGCTCGGCGCCGCCGAGCCGGTGATGCACCGCCTCGTCCCGGCGCTGGTGCGCAAGATGGGCGCGGCCTTCCCAGAGCTTGGCCAGGCCCAGGCGCTGATCACCGAGACACTGCGCCAGGAGGAGACGCGCTTTCGCCAGACGCTTGAGCGCGGCCTGCGCCAGCTGTCGGACGAGCTGGAAAAACTCCCCGACGGCGCACCGCTGCCGGGCGAGGCCGCCTTCCGCCTCTATGACACCTATGGATTCCCCCTCGATCTGACCCAGGACGCGCTGCGCGAACAGGGCCGCGGGGTGGACATCGCGGGCTTCGACGCCGCCATGGCCGCGCAGAAGGCGAAGGCGCGGGCCGCCTGGGCCGGCTCGGGCGAGACGAAGGAGGCCGCGATCTGGTTCGACCTGGCGGAAACTCATGGCGCCACGGAGTTTCTCGGCTACGACACCGAGGCGGCGGAGGGCCAGATCCTCGCGCTGGTCGACGGCGGCAGCGGCCGCGAGTCCGCCGAGGCCGGCGAGAAGGTGCAGATCGTCGTCAACCAGACGCCCTTCTACGCCGAGGCGGGCGGCCAGGTGGGCGACACCGGCATGCTGCGCACCGAGACCGGCGCGGCGCGCATCATCGACACGCTGAAGGCGCAGGGCCTTCACATCCATGTCGCCGAGGTCACCGAGGGTCGCATCGTGACGGGGCAGGGGGCGGAACTGGGCGTGGACCACGCCCGCCGCACCGCGATCCGCGCCAATCACTCGGCCACGCATCTCCTGCACGAGGCGCTGCGCCGCCACCTGGGCGAGCATGTCGCGCAGCGCGGCTCGCTCAACGCGCCTGACCGGCTGCGTTTCGACTTCTCGCACGGCGCGGCGCTGGAGGATGCCGAACTCAAGGCCGTTGAGACCGAGGTCAACGCCTTCATCCGCCAGAACGGCGCGGTCGAAACCCGGGTGATGACCCCCGATGCCGCCCGCGCGCTCGGCGCACAGGCGCTCTTCGGCGAGAAGTACGGCGAGGAGGTGCGCGTGGTCGCCATGGGCACCCTGGAGGGCTCTGGCAAGGGCAGCGACGGGCGCGCCTATTCGCTGGAGCTTTGCGGCGGCACCCATGTGCGACGCACCGGCGAGATCGGCGCCTTCGCGGTGCTGGCCGATCAGGCGAGCAGCGCCGGCGTGCGGCGCATCGAGGCGCTGACCGGGCAGGCCGCGCTCGATTGGCTGGAGGCGCAGGCCGGACAGTTGCGCAGCCTGATGACGCAGTTGAAATCGCCCAGCTTCGAGGATGCCGAGAGGAAGCTGGCCGGGCTGATCTCCGAGAATCGCAGCCTGCAGAACGAGCTTGCCCAACTGCGCCGCGAACTGGCCATGGGTGGGGCGGGGCAGGGCGCCGAGGCCCGCGAGGTCGGCGGGGTGAAGTTCCTCGCCCAGGTGCTCAACGGTGTCTCCGGCAAGGATCTGCCGGCGCTGGTGGATGCGGCCAAGGCCAAGCTGGGCTCGGGCGCGGTGCTGCTGGTGGCCGATGCCGGCGGTCGCGCTGCGGTGGCGGCCGGCGTGACTGAGGATCTCACCGGGCGGCTCTCGGCCGTCGACATGGTGCGCACCGCCGCCGCGGCGCTTGGAGGCAAGGGCGGCGGCGGCCGCCCCGACATGGCGCAGGGCGGCGGCGCCGATGCCGCGAAGGCGCCAGAGGCGATCGCGGCCGTGGAAAGCCTGATCGGAGGATAGCGATGCCGGCCTACATGATCGCGCGGATTGAGGTGACCGACCTCGATGATTACATGCACTATGCCAGGCAGACGTCTGATCTGGCGAAGAAATGGGGTGGGCGCTTTCTGGTCAAGGGCGGCCCCATGCGCCAGCTCGAGGGCGACGGTCCGGAGCGGCATGTGGTGGTCGAATTTCCCGACCGCGCCACTGCCGAGGCTTGGTACGCCTCGCCCGAGTATCAGGAAATCCTGCCGATCGCCCTGCGTTCCAGCCGGCGGGATCTGGTGATCGTGGAGGGCGCGTGATGGCCGGCGCACTTTGGATCGCCCATGTCGAGGTCACCGACGCCGAGGCCTATGGCCGATACGCCGCCATCGCCACCGAGGCGATTGCGGCGCATGGCGGGGTGTTCCTCGCCCGCGGCGGGCGTCATCGGCAGATGGAAGGCCGCGACCGGCCCCGCAATGTGGTGGCGCGCTTTCCCAGCTTCGAGGCGGCGGTGGCCTGCTACGAATCGCCACGCTATCAGGAGGCGCTTTCCCATGCGCGCGGCGCGGCCGAACGCGATCTGGTGATCGTGGAGGAAACCGGCGACTGACGTCGGGTCGAGGCCGCGAGCTAGGCAGAGCGATGCGGGCCGGCGGGTGCGTCAGCCATCGTGGAAATGCTTGGAGAGCTTCAGCCCCTGGCCCTGGTAGTGGGAGGAGAGCCCCGCGCCATAGAGCACGTCGGGCACCTCGGCCATCCGCTCATAGACCAGCCGGCCCACGATCTGGCCATGTTCCAGCACGAAGGGCGCCTCGTGGCAGCGCACCTCCAGCACGCCGCGCGCGCCAGCCCCGCCGGCGGCGGCGTGGCCGAAACCCGGGTCGAAGAAGCCTGCATAATGCACGCGGAACTCGCCCACCATGGCGAGATAGGGCGCCATCTCGGCGGCGTATCCGGGCGGGATATGCACCGCCTCGCGGCTGACAAGGATGTAGAAGGCGCCCGGGTCGAGGATCAGCCGGCCCTCCTGCGACCTCAGTTCCTCCCAGAACTCGGCCCGCGCGTAGGCGCCCACCCGGTCGAGGTCGATGACGCCCGAGTGCG
>PUNI01000302.1 GCA_003551745.1 Paracoccaceae bacterium
ATCCGCGCCTCGGAAGCCCGCGCCACCACGTGCGGCGCCTGGTCGAGCGTCACGCTGCCGCTCCAGAGAAACGCGCCGATCGTCGACCGGATCACCGAGCCGTCGGCAAGGCGGCGCTCGTCGACAGGCTCGTCCGGCGTCAGCGTTGCCGTCGCCACGCGCAGGCCTTCAAGGATGTCGACACTCATCGCGTCCTCCGCCGGTCGGCCTGCAGCGCACGCACACGGCTGGGTAGGGCGCTGCGGTCATACTCGCGGATTGCCTCGACAACGGTTGCCCCGGTGACTTCTTGCACCGAAGCGTCGAACTCCGGGCCAGCAAGGATCAGGATACGCGCCGTAACTTCCTGCTGCTGCGCCGGGGCAGCAGGCGTCGCCGGCTGGGACGCCCGGCGCATGGCGGAGAGGGCCGAGGCAAAGGCAGGCGCCGGGGCGGGGCGCTGCGGGGCGATCCGCGCCAGCGCCATCTCGCCCGTGGGTTGCCGTGCGCCCGCCAGGACTCGCAGCAGCGGCTGGATCAGCTGATCTAGGTCGGCGCCGTGCCGGGACGCATCTGCGCCCCGCGCGGGCGCCAGCCTGCCCAGCGCCGCCGTGACCGCGCCCTCGACCCGCGCGGCGAACTGCGCAGGCCTTCCCGCCACCCCGGACGCCGCGCCGGCGCCGCCAAACAGTCCCCCCAGAAAGCCGCCGCCACCGCCGCCGCCCAGCCAGCCGGACAGGCTGCGCGCCAAGGGTTCGAGGATCAGCATGCGCGTCACCAGCCGCGACAGGTCGGCGATCATGGCATTAATCATGCCGCGCCAATCCATTTTGCCGGCCATCACCGCTCGGCCGATGGCCGCCTCGGCGCCGCCGAACATGCTGACCAACGACTGCCCGACCTGCTGGCCCCAATCCCCGATTTGGGCGACGTATTCGTCAAGCGACTGCGCCACGGCGGCCCAACCCGTCGCCGCGCGCTCGGCCCCGCTCTCCATGTCCGCGACCAGCATCTCGACGGCACGGCGGTAGGTGTCCGCGTCCAGCGCGCCCGACGCAAACAGGCCGTTGAGGTCGATCATCTGCTCCGCAAGGCGACGGGCCGCTTCGTCGCCCGCGTCCAGCATCGGCTGCAGGCGCTCGACGATCTGCTCGTATCTGGCGGCGTCGATCTGCCCGGCCTGCAGGACGGCATTCAGGCTATCCAGCACGCGCGCATACGACTCGGTCGCCGTGCGGGTGCGCTCGAACCATTCCGCCGCGCGCTCGGCGGCCTCATCGAGGGCGCCACCGCCTCCCCCACCACCACCGCCGCCACCCGTTCCGGAAATGGCGCTGGAAAGGTCGGCGATCTGCCGGCGCACCCGCTGCGACAGATTGCCGAACCGCAGCACTGCGCTGCCGACGTCATTGATCTGCTCGGTGGCGCTGCCGACGCCGTCGCCGAACGACAGGCCGGCCGCAGCCGGTGCGGCCTCGGCCTGCATGCTCAGGGCCTCCCGCAGCAGCAGCGCATGGCGCACGGAAATGCCGAGCCGCTGCGAAAGCGCTTCCGCCTGGCCGATCAAGCCGCCCATGGACGTGCTGTCGATGATGCGCTTGAGGTCGGCCGCGCTGATGCTGGCCCCTTCCACGCGCCGTCCCATGTCGTCTGCGCCGTCGCCCAGTTCCACCATGCCATCGGAGGCGTCGGCAATGGCACCGCGCAACGTGTCCATGATCCGGCGCGCTTCGTCGAGCGTGGCGTTCTCGGTCTCGGTTCGCGCAATCATCTCCGACATTTGCGCAACCGCGGACTCAAGGGCCTGCTCTGCGGCCTCGATCTGCTGGCGCATCTCCTGCGCCACGACGCCGCCCCCGCGCCCTGCGCCTTCCTCAAGCCTGAGCCTTCGCGTCAGGTCCGCAATTGCCTCCATTTCGCGGTTGGCCATGGACAGCAGCAGTTGGTATTGTTCCGAGCCCATAACTGCCTCGGTGCGCGCCGCCCGCGCCATCAGCAGGGCGGCCTCGTTCGCTTCTGCCTGCGCCTTCAGGGCTCGTGCGTAGTCGAGCGAACCCCGACCTGCCGTGGCCACGACACGGCTCAGATCGTCCGTCTCGCGCCGCGCGTCGTCAGAATTCCGGGCGATTTCGTCCAGCGCGTCGCGCACGTCGTGGAGGGGCTCGCGCAAGCGCATCAACTGGAAAGCCACTTCTCCAATGGCCACAGCCAGGATGCCGATCCCGGTCCGCGCGATGGCACCTCGCAGCGCGCCCAGCGCCCCCACCAGCGCCAGAGTCCGCGCCGTCGCCGCAGCCATCGCCAGCACATACCGCCCGCCGATCAGCGCCGCGAAGGTGCCGGCGATCACCACCAGACGGTCGAGATTGCCAATGATCGTCTGCACGGCCGAAGCGAAGGGGCTGCCCTGCCGCGTCACGGCCGCCAGCGCCTCGGCGGTGCGCTCCAGCGCAGGCGCCACAGCGACCGTCAACTGGTTCGCCACCCCCTGCCAGATCAGCCCCAGCCGAGAAATAGCGTCGTTCGTGCGCTCGATCTGAGCCGCGTCCTGATCGGACACCGCAACACCGAAGTCACGCACATCTTGCGTCGCCTGCCGCAGGGTGGCGCTGTCGATGCGTGCGAATTCCGCGCCAACCCGGTCGCCGAACAGCCGCGCCGCCACCGCCGCGCGCTCGGCCGCCGGTATGTTCGCCTCGATGGCCTCCTGCACCGCCGCAAGCCGCTCGTCGAGCGGTAGCGCCATCAGCGCCTCGGCCGACAGCCCGAGCCGGTCAAGCGCCTCGACGGCAGGCCCAGCTCCGGTGGCGGCCTGGCTCAGCCTCCGGGTCAGCGCGATGGTCGCCTGCTCGATCTGGCCCATCGAAATCCCGGCGAGACTCCCGGCGCGCTCCAGCACCTGCACGCTCTCCACCGTCGTGTCGAGCGACTGCGCCAGCTTGGCTTGCGAGTCGATGGTCTGAAGGCCGGACCGCACCATCGCGGCAGCCATCGCCGCAGCGGCAGCGGCAACCCCGGCCGCCACGACCCGAGCCCGCCGGGCGAAGGCCTCAAGCCGCCGGTTGGCCAGCTCCGCCTCGGCCGACACCTTGCGCAGGCCGCGCTCGCCGGCCTCGCCCAGACCTTCCAGCTCCGCACGGACCTGCCGGCCGCCTTCGGCGCCGAGGCGAACGCTGACTCGCTTTTCAGCCATCCCAGTCCCCCCTCACGCCGGTTTCTTCGGTGGTCTTGTTCATCGCTGCGACCATCTCGGATTCGATGACCGGCAGAAGCTCGGCGACCGCGGCGCGCGGGACGCCCAGCGCATCGGCAAGCGCCAGCGCCGCGACCATGTCGAAGCCCAGCACCGCGCCCCCGTTGATGCCGGCCACCGCCCGGACCTGCCCGCCAAGGCGCTGCGCCAAAGACCAGACCGCGCGTCCCTCAACGCTGCGCGGCCGGCTCAGGAATGCCGGGCACTCCGGACACCGCTCGCCACATGCAGCGCAGTATTCCGCGCCCCCACCGTAGTGCCATTCGGCAAGGGCGCTCAGCCGTTTTTTTCCGCGTCCAGCTCGCCCGCTGCC
>PUNI01000102.1 GCA_003551745.1 Paracoccaceae bacterium
CCAGAAGCGGCGCGACATCGGCCACCGTCGCGAGCGCCACCAGATCGAGCAGATCCATCAGATCCGGCGCCGGTCTCCCCTCGGCGCGCAACTGCCGGTTCGCCTCCACAAGCATCAGGAACACCACCGCTGCGGCGCAAAGATGGCTGAGGTCGCCATCCTCGTCGGCCCGGTTCGGGTTCACCACCGCCAGGGCCGGCGGCAGCGTGTCGGCGCCCAGGTGATGGTCGAGTACCACCACATCCGCCCCCTCCGCCGCTGCAATCGCCGCATGGCTGAGCGTGCCGCAATCGACGCAGAGGATCAGGTCGTGCCCCACCGCCAGTTCGGCCATGGCCGGCGCGTTGGGGCCATAGCCCTCCTCGATCCGGTCGGGCACATAGAGCGTCGCCCTCCGCCCCATCCCGCGCATCCAGTGGATCAGCAGCGCCGCCGCGCTGCCGCCGTCCACGTCATAATCGGCGAAGATCGCGATCCGCTCGTCGCGGGCGATCGCGGAGAGGAACCGGGCCGCGGCGCGCTCCATGTCCTTCAGCTTGCGCGGATCGGGCAGGCTGTCGCGCAGGGTGGGGGCGAGGAAGGCGGCGGCCTCCTCCGCCGGCACCCCACGGCGCGCGAGCACCAGCGCCACCGCCGGCGGCAGCCCGGTCATCTGCGCGAGCCGCTCGGCCGCCCGCTCGGTTCCGGCGTCCGGGCCCACCCAGCGCCGCCCCAGCGCCGACCGCTCCACCCCAAGAAAGGCCCGCGGCAGCGTCCCGGTCGTCACGGCGCTGGGGTGCGGTAGGAGATGCGCCGCCCCGAGCCGGTCTTCGAGCGCATCAGCAGCGTGTCGGTGGTCAGCCAGCCCGGCTCGCGCCGCACGCCGGGCAGGATCGAGCCGTCGGTGACGCCGGTGCAGGCGAAGATGACATCGGTCGTCACCATCTCGTCGCGACAGTAGATGCGGTCCAGGTCGTCGATGCCCGCGCGCCGTGCGCGGCCGATCTCGTCCTCGTTGCGGAAGGTCAGCCGCCCCCACATCTGCCCGCCCATGCAGCGCAACGCCGCCGCCGCCAGCACCCCCTCGGGCGCACCGCCGAGGCCCATGTACATGTCGATGCCGGTCCGCGCCGCCTCCGCGCAATGGATCACGCCGGCCACGTCGCCGTCCGTGATCAGCCGGATCGCCGCCCCGGTGGAGCGCACCTCGGCGATCAGATCCTCGTGGCGCGGGCGCTCCAGGATGCACACCGTGATGTCGGAGCTTGCGCAGGCCCGGGCCCGGGCCAGCGCCTTCACGCGCTCCGCGGCCGGCATCTCCAGGCTGATGACATCCTCGGGATAGCCCGGCCCGATGGCGAGCTTGTCCATGTAGACATCGGGCGCGTGCAGGAGGCTGCCGCGCGGCGCCATCGCGATCACCGCCAGCGCGTTCGGCATGTCCTTGGCGGTCAGTGTGGTGCCCTCCAGCGGGTCGAGGGCGATGTCCACCGCCGGCCCCTCGCCGGTGCCGACCTTCTCGCCGATGTAGAGCATCGGCGCCTCGTCGCGCTCGCCCTCGCCGATCACCACCACCCCGTCGATGTCGAGACGGTTGAGCTGCTGGCGCATCGCGTCCACCGCTGCCTGGTCGGCGGCTTTCTCGTCGCCGCGCCCGATCAGCCGCGCCGCCGCCAGCGCGGCGGCCTCCGAGACCCGGGCGAGACCAAGCGACAGCATCCGGTCGTGGAACACCTTCGCCTCGCGCGTCGTCATGCTGTCGTCCATCGCCGGCCCTCCCGCCGCGGCACCGTCGCGCCCACATAGCCGCAGCTTCCGGCCCGGCACAAGCATTTGCGTCCGTGATGGCGCTAACGCGCAGGTCTGGGGCCGGAGGGCGGCTTTTCCTGCGCGCTGCCGGCCGCACTCGCTGAGGACCGACAGGCGATGCAAGGGTCGGAGCGGCTTCAAGGTTGAGAACATAATGCGAACAAGCTAGCCTGCGGGCATGACGACTCAGGCCGGCATACTCTCCGCAGCCCTCCGGGCCCGGCTGTCGCGGGCGCTGCCGCAGGCGGCGGGCTCGACGGTGGCGCCGGTGCCGGAGGTGGCGCTGGCGCGGGGGCGGGTCCACGAACTCTGCGGCCTGGCGCGCTGCAGCCTGGCGGTGTTGCTGGCCGGGGCGATGGCGGGCCCGGTGCTGTGGATCGCCCCGGGCTGGCGGGCCGAGCGGCTCCATGCCGCCGGGATGGCGCGCTTCGCGGCGCCTGAGCGGTTCGTCTTCGCCGACTGCGGCCGCGTCGAGGACATCCTGTGGTGTGCCGAGGAGGCGCTGCGCTCGGGCGCGGCGCCGCTGGTGGTGGCCGAACTTCCGGTGCCGCCAAAGCTGACTCCGGTGCGCCGGCTGCACCTGGCGGCGGCTGCGGGGGGGCGGGGGGGGCTGCCGCTTGGGCTGCTGCTCACCCCCGGTTCGGGGGGTGCGCCGGGGGTGGAAAGCCGCTGGCACATGGCGCCCGAAACATCATCAGACACGCCAGCCGGCCGCCCGGTCGGCCGCAGCGCCTGGACGTTGCAGAGGCTGCGCGCCCGGGGTGCCGGGCCCGCCGCCTGGCGGCTGCACCACGGCCCCGCGGGCCTCGCCGCAGAGCCGGCTGCATCCGCCGGTGTCGCGGAATGCGGCTGGGGCGGCGCAAATGGTCAGACCCGGGCCGCGCCGTCGGCCTAGAACGCGCGCGGGGCCGCCGCCTGGCGGTGGTTTCGGGACGGGGAGCGCGGCATGGGCGAAGCCTTGGAAGGGACAGGCGAAGCGGGAGCGCGCCGCCCGCGCCGCAGCGGTGGCGGCGCGGCGCGGCGCGCCGAACGCAGCGGCGGCGGTGTCGAGGCCGCCCGTGCTCTCGTGCGCAACATTCCCGACTATGCGGTGCTGACCGACGAGGCGCTGGAGATCATCGAGCACAATGCCGAGACCGTGCTGGAGGAGATCGGCGTCAACTTTCTCGACAACCCCGCCGCACTCGCGCGCTGGCGCGATGCCGGGGCCGAGGTGCGCGGCGAACGTGTGCACATACCGCGCGGCCTGGCGCGCCGGCTGATCGCCGACGCACCCGGCCGCTTCACCCAACACGCGCGCAATCCCGACCGCAGTGTCGAGATCGGCGGGCGCGGGCTGGTGCTGGCACCGGTCTACGGCCCGCCCTTCGTGCGCGATCTGGCCGGCGGCCGGCGCTATGCCACGCTGGAGGACTTCCGGGCCTTTGTGAAGCTGGGCCAGATGTCGCGCTGGCTGCACCACTCCGGCGGCACGGTCTGCGAGCCCACCGACGTTCCGGTCAACAAGCGCCATCTCGACATGCTGCTGGCGCACATGACGCTGTCCGACAGGCCCTTCATGGGCGCGGTGACCGACCCCTCGCGGGCGGCCGACTCCGTGGAAATGGCCGAGATCCTGTTTGGCCCGCTCGAGGGCCGCTGCGTGATGACCTCGCTGGTCAACATCAACTCGCCGCTGACCTTCGATGCAGTGATGATGGGGGCGCTGGAGGTCTATGCCGCGGCGGGGCAGGCCTGCATC
>PUNI01000154.1 GCA_003551745.1 Paracoccaceae bacterium
ATCTTGTCGGAAATCCCGCGGGTGATGCCGGCGAAGTCGAAATGCCCGGCTTCGGCACCAATCTGCGCGTGATAGACCACCTGCAGAAGCAGGTCGCCCAGCTCGCCCTCCAGCGCGGCCCAGTCCTGCCGGTCGATCGCGTCGGCGACCTCATGGGCCTCCTCAATGGTGTAGGGTGCGATGGAGGCGAAATCCTGCGCGATGTCCCAGGGGCAGCCGCGCTCGGGGTCGCGCAGCCGCGCCATGACCGCCAGCAGTCGCGGCAGGCCGCCATCGGGATCGTGGATCAGCGGGTCGTCCTCCATCGGGGTTGCCTAGCCGGGCGGGCGGGAGCTGTCCATGCCCGGAGGTTCGGGTGCTCTGGCGTTTCGGTTCGCGCGCGCTAAGCTGCACCGGCACAGGGCAAAGTGCTGGCAGGTCAGTGGCCAGGCGGGGCAGGGGGCAGGCATGGCTCTGGAAGATGCACGCAAGCAGGTCGACATGGCCTTCACCCGGCCCGACCCGCGCGGGCCGAGTTTCGAGAATACCTTCGGTGGCGCCACCAGCTTCCTGCGCCGCCGCTACACCAAGGATCTTGCCGGCGCCGATCTCGCCGTGCTGGGCGTGCCCTTCGACATGGCCACCACCAACCGGCCTGGCACCCGTTTTGGCCCCCGTGCGATCCGTGAGGCGAGCACGCTGCAGGTGTTCGACCCGCCCTATGGCTGGCCGTTCGACGCCATGGAGGAGTTCGCCATCGTCGATTCGGGCGATCTGGCCTTCGACTACGCCCACATCGCCGAGTTTCCCGACCGCCTGACCGCCCATGTCGCCGGCATTCTGGCGCAGGGGCCGGGGACGCTGGCGCTGGGGGGCGATCATTTCATCACCTTCCCGATCCTGCGCGCCTATGCCGAGCGCTTCGGCCCGCTCGCGCTTCTGCAGTTCGACGCCCATTCCGACACCTGGGCGGATGACGATCCCGCCCGCATCGACCACGGCACGATGTTCTACAAGGCGGTGCGTGAGGGTCTGATCGACCCGGCCCGCTCGGTGCAGGTGGGCATCCGCACCACCAACCCCGACACGCTGGGCATCACCGTGATCGATGCGCGCACGGTGCACGAGCACGGCCCCGGCGCCGTGGTGCGGCGCATCCACGAGATCGTCGGAACTCATCCGGTCTATCTGACCTTCGACATCGACGCGCTGGATCCCGCCTTCGCGCCCGGCACCGGCACGCCGGTCTGGGGCGGGCTGACCTCGGCGCAGGCGGCGATCCTGCTGCGCGACCTCGCCGGCATCAACATGGTCGGCGGCGATGTGGTGGAGGTTAGCCCGCCCTATGACACCACCGGGGCAACCGCGGTGGCCGGCGCCCATGTGGCGGTGGAGCTGATGTGCCTTTATTGCTGGAACCTGCGGGAAAGGCGCTGAGCCCATGGTCAAGTTCCTCTTCGTCCTTGCCCTTCTGGCGCTGGCCGCGGCCATGCTCTACGTCCGCCTCGCACCCACCGACGCGGCGCTGTGGCATGTCGATCCGCGCGCGATCGCCAAGCCCAGCACGCCCAACAACTGGCTGATCCGCCCGGTGGGCGGCGACGCCCGCCCGCCCGACTACAGTCTGAGCGCGCCGGAACTGGCCGAGGTGATCGACGCCGTCGCCCTCGCCCAGCCGCGCACCGAGCGCATCGCCGGCTCGGTGCCGTCGGGCCACATGACCTATCTCGTGCGCTCGCGGATCATGGGGTATCCTGATTTCGTCTCGATCCGGGTCTATGCGACCGAGATGGGCTCGAGCTTCGCGGCCTTCTCGCGCTCGCGCTTCGGGCAGTCCGACCTCGGCGTGAACCAGGCCCGGATGGAGAGCTGGCTTGAACAGATCGATGCCGCGGTAAGAGAGAGGGAGGCAGGAAATGGCTGAACGGCTCTGCGTGCGGGACGACCCGCTTCTGGGTGTGCTTGTGCTGATCATTGCCGGGATCGGCGGCTTTGCTGCCGTCCAGGGCTGGCTGTGGCAGGGCCCGCCCCCGCCGGTGCCGGAGGTGGTGACAGCCCGGGGCGAAACGGTGATGCTGTTCGGCGAGGGCGCCTATCGCTTCAACCCGGTGTTCCAGGCGCTCGCCTTCCGGGCGCAGGATGCGGTGATGGCGCTGGCGCTGCTGGTGGCGCTCTGGGCGCTGCTGCTGATGCGCGGGGCGCGGGCGATCGCGCTCCTGCTCGCGGTGCTGGGCTTTGTGCTTTACGGCTATGCCACGCTGGCGTTGGCGGCGGCCTTCGACTGGCTGTTTCCGGCCTATGTGGTGCTGTTCTCGCTGAGCCTGTTCGCCCTGTGGCGGGCCGGGCGCAAGGGGATGGTGGTGCTGCAGGGTGCGCCGGTGCCGCGCGTGGGGCTTGCCCTGTTCCTGGTGCTCGCGGCCATCGGCACCTTCGCGGTCTGGGCGGTGCCGCTTCTGGCCAAGGTCTCGACCGGAGAGACGCCGGACCTGCTGGCGACCCAGACGACGCTGGTGACCCATGCGATCGACATCGGGGTGATCTTTGCCTTCGCACTGGTGGCGGCCGTGCAACTGCTGCGCGGGCGGGTGTTGGGGCATGTGATCGCGCTGCCGCTGCTGGGCTGCCTGCTCTTCCTGCTGCCCAGCATCCTGCTCGCCACCTTCCTGCAGATGCAGGCCGGGATCGAGTTCACCATTGCCGAATGGGCGGGGCCGATCGGCGCCTTCGCGGCCTTCGGCCTGATCGCCTTCTGGTTCCTGCGCTACTATCTGCTCGTGTTGCGGCCGGTGCCGGCCACACCGGCGCCGTCGGTCGCTGACGAGGCGGCGGCGGCGTAGCCTGGCACGGCGGCCCGTCTTGACGGGTGCGGCTGCAGACGCGACATGCCCCGGATGCTTCCGCGCGACACTCTCGAGCAGATTCGCCAGCGCTTCGAGTTCCTCGAGGCGCGCCTCGCCGCAGGCGCCGGTCCCGACGAGATCGCCGCGCTCGGAAGGGAATATGCCGGGCTGAAGCCGGTGGTCGCGCGCATCGCCGAGTGGGAGGCGGCGCGTCGGGCTCTGGCCGAGGCCGAGGCGCTGCGCGCCGATCCCGAGATGCGGGCGCTGGCCGAGGAGGAGGTCGCGCGGCTGCGCGGTGATTTGCCGGTTCTGGAACAGGCGCTGCGCCTGGCGCTGCTGCCCAAGGACGCCGCCGATGCCCGACCGGCGATCCTGGAGATCCGGCCCGGCACGGGCGGCGAGGAGGCCGCGCTCTTCGCCGGCGATCTCCTGCGGATGTACCAGCGCCATGCCGAGGCGCGGGGCTGGACCGTGCGCATCGTCGATCTGGCCCCCTCGGATCTCGGCGGCGTGCGCGAGGCGGTGGTGCGGATCGAGGGCGAGGGCGTCTATGCCCGGTTGAAGTACGAATCCGGCGTCCACCGCGTCCAGCGCGTGCCGCAGACCGAATCCGGCGGGCGCATCCATACCTCGGCCGCCACGGTTGCGGTGTTGCCCGAGGCCGAGCCGGTGGAGGTCGCCATCGATCCCGCCGATCTGCGG
>PUNI01000275.1 GCA_003551745.1 Paracoccaceae bacterium
CGGCGGCGGCGGCCATGGCGGGGCTCATCAGATGGGTGCGCCCGCCGCGGCCCTGCCGGCCCTCGAAGTTGCGGTTCGAGGTGGAGGCGCAGCGCTCGCCGGGCTTCAGCTGGTCGGGGTTCATGCCGAGGCACATCGAGCAGCCGGCCATGCGCCATTCGAAGCCCGCTTCCTGCAGCTTCCGGGCGATGCCCTCCTCCTCGGCCTGCGCACGCACGAGGCCCGAGCCCGGCACGATCATCGCGCGCAGCCCCTCCTTCACCCGGCGGCCCTCCATCACCCGGGCAACCTCGCGAAGATCCTCGATTCGGCCATTGGTGCAGGAGCCGATGAACACCGTGTCGACCGCGACGTCCTGCAACCGCGTGCCCGGCGCGAGACCCATGTAGTCAAGCGACCGCCGCGCGGCCTCGACCTTGCCACCGGCAAACTCCTCGGGGTGCGGCACCGTCCCGGTGATCGGCAGCACGTCCTCGGGGCTGGTGCCCCAGGTCACCACAGGCGCGATCTCCTCGGCACGCAGGGTCACCACCTTGTCGAACTGCGCGCCCTCGTCGGTGTAGAGCGTCTTCCACCAGGCCAGCGCGGCTTCCCACAGGGCGCCCTTGGGGGCGTGGGGCCGGCCCATGACATAGGCGAAGGTCGTCTCGTCGGGCGCGATCAGCCCGGCCCGGGCGCCGCCCTCGATGGCCATGTTGCAGACGGTCATGCGGCCTTCCATGGAGAGCCCGCGGATCGCCTCGCCGCAGTATTCGATGACATGCCCGGTGCCGCCCGCGGTCCCGGTGGCGCCGATCACCGACAGGGTAATGTCCTTGGCGGTGACGCCGGGGGGAAGCGTGCCCGTCACCTCCACCTTCATGTTCTTCGACTTCTTCGCGATCAGCGTCTGGGTGGCGAGCACATGCTCGACCTCGCTGGTGCCGATGCCGTGGGCCAGCGCGCCGAAGGCGCCATGGGTGGCGGTGTGGCTGTCGCCGCAGACCACGGTCATCCCCGGCAGCGTCCAGCCCTGCTCGGGGCCGACGATATGCACGATCCCCTGCCGGACGTCGTTCATCTCGTAATAGTTCTTGATGCCGAACTCGCGGGCGTTGCGGTCGAGCGTCTCCACTTGCAACCGACTCTCCGCGTTCTCGATCCCGCGGGCGCGGTCGGTCGAGGTCGGCACGTTGTGGTCGGGCACGGCGATGGTCTTTTCCGGCGCGCGCAGCTTGCGCCCGGCCATGCGCAGCCCCTCGAAGGCTTGCGGGCTGGTGACCTCATGCACGAGGTGGCGGTCGATGTAGATCAGCGCGGTGCCATCCTCGGCCTCATGCACGAGATGAGACTCCCAGATCTTGTCATAGAGGGTCTTGGGCGCGGTCATGGATCGGTCTCTCGGAAACGGATGTCGGGCGATGGTCGGACAACGGGAGCCTAGCGGCACGGCCGCTCAGCCGCGGCCCGTGCGCACCGATCGCAGGCCGAAGAAGCGCCAGGGCAGGCGGGCGCGGTCGCTGATGTCGAAAAAGCGTATCACGACGTTCGGATACGCCCAATTCCGCCGCAGGGCAACAGGAGCGGGCCGGCCCGGCGGCAGCCGTCACGCCCCGGTGAGATCGCGTGGGGCCGGTTTCCCTCTGATCCTCCGGCGGGCTTCGTTGAGAATCCGCGCCGTCGATGCTATATTGGCCTACGAAAGCCAGCGTCGGGGCCGTCCGGCGCGACAGCCAAGGAGACAGCACACTGGCATACGGAGAGCTGGCGGCGGGTCCGCAGGCCGCACCGGAAGCAGCCCCGGAGCAGGGCCGGCTTCTTGAGGAAATCCTCACCTCGCTCGAGGACGACAAGGCCGAGGACGTCGTCACCATCGATCTTAAGGGCCGCTCCACCATCGCCGATGCCATGGTCGTCTGTTCGGGCCGCTCGTCGCGGCAGGTCGGCGCGATCGCCGAAAAGCTGATCGATCGGCTCAAGGACAGGTGCGGGCTCGTCGCGCGCACCGAGGGGCGCGACGCCGGAGACTGGGTGCTCATCGATGCCGGCGACGTGGTCGTCCATGTCTTCCGCCCCGAAGTGCGCGACTTCTACCAGCTTGAAAAGATGTGGCAACCGGCCGCAGCCACGCCCCCGCCCGCCAGCAGTTGAGCGGCCGCCGGCATGCGGCTGCGGATCTGCGCGGTCGGCCGGCAGCGCGACGGTCCTGAGGCCGATCTGGTCACCGACTATCTGCGACGGGTGGGCCGCATCGGGCCGGGCCGGGGCCTCGGGCCGGCCGAGCTGCAGGAGGTCGAGGCTCGCCGCGGCGGTGGCGTGGCGGCGGAGGCGCGGCTTCTGGAGCGGGCGATCCCACAGGGGGCTGCGGTCTGCGCGCTCGACGAGCGCGGCCGGGCGCTCTCCTCCCCCGAGTTCGCCAGCCTGCTGGCACGCTGGCGAGACGACGGCCGGCCGGCCGCGGCCTTCCTGATCGGCGGGGCCGACGGGCTCGACCCGGCGCTGTGCGGGCGGGCCGACAGCGTGCTGTCGCTGGGCCCGATGGTCTGGCCGCACATGCTGGTGCGGGTGATGCTGGCCGAGCAGATCTACCGGGCCGCCTCGATCCTCGCCGGCACTCCCTATCATCGGGCCTGAGCAAGGTCAGAAACTGGCGCCACCCGGCCCCGCGTTGCGGTCGCCGACCCCGGCGCCTAGAAGGAGGCGCCTAGAAGGAGGCGCACGCCGCAGGAGCCCTGCCGATGACCGACGCCGCGCCCGCCACGCCCGCGCCCCGCACTTCCGCGCCGCGGCCGGTCGTGCTCTGCATCCTCGATGGCTGGGGGTTGGCACCGGAGGGCCCGGGCAATGCCGTGGCGCTGGCCGAAACCCCTGTCTTCGACCGGCTGATGCGCGAGTGCCCGCATGCCACCCTCGTCACCCACGGCCGCGACGCGGGCCTGCCCGCCGGACAGATGGGCAATTCCGAGGTCGGCCATACCAACATCGGGGCCGGGCGCGTGGTGGCGATGGATCTCGGCGCGATCGATCTCGCGCTGGAGGACGGCAGCTTCGACGCCAATCCCGCGCTGGCCGACTTCATCGCGGCGCTGCGCGAGAGCGGTGGCACCGCCCATCTCATCGGTCTCGTCTCCGACGGCGGCGTGCACGCCCATATCGACCATCTGCTGGCGGCGGCCCGTCGCATTGCGGGGGCGGGCGTGCCGGTGGCGGTGCATGCGCTCACCGATGGCCGCGACGTGCCGCCGACCTCGGCCGCGGGCTTTCTCGACCGGCTGGCGCGCGGCCTGCCCGAGGGCGCGCGCATCGCCACGGTGACGGGCCGGTACTGGGCGATGGACCGCGACCGCCGCTGGGACCGGGTGGAGCGCGCCTACCGCGCCATGGTCCGCGGCGAGGGCGAGCGCGCGCCGGGCCCGCTGTCGGCCGTTGAGGCAGCGAGCGCCCGCGGCGAGACCGACGAATTTATCGCCCCCACCGTGATCGGCGACTGGCACGGCGCGCGCGGCGGCGACGGGTTCTTCTGCCTC
>PUNI01000580.1 GCA_003551745.1 Paracoccaceae bacterium
AGCTCAACTCTACGCTGCTCCAGCCGGTTGTTTAACTCATCAAGTTTATCCTCAAACATTCTCAGCCGACCATCAATTCCCTGCTCTTGCGAACCGGATTCCTTCTGCTCGTATAGGCTGGCAAACTGCCTCTGAGCCTTGTCGATTATGGCATTTAGGCTGATCTCCATGTGCTCAGAGATAGTCTGTATGTCCTTAGCACGATCAAGCCGTTCCTCTTCGAGAAGCGGAAGGAATGCTTGCTGATATAGGGTGGATTCTACAACCTCACGACTCGGGATGACAAAGTCCTGAGGGACATCAGCGTTCTGACAAGCGGACGATAGATCTAGGAATACCGTGGGCTGTCTCACCGAGATGGTACTGTCAGTGGCAATATCCGCAACAAACAGGCGTTTGTGTAGAGTATTACCTCGTCCATCGCGAATCTCAACAGAGAATAGTTGCAATAAGGCCGGTTCATTGCGCTGGAGGTCATAGAAGACAGCACCGCGCTGGAGGTCGTTCTGCACGGAATCCAGAACTAGCGCTTTGACGCTTTCATAAAGCGGGTGGCCCGGTGTTACCCATTCTAATGTCGGCTCTTTCTTGAGCAACTCCTTATCGAAGACGACTTGACGATACTCTCGCCCCAGTTTCCCAAAACGATTCTCCAGTTTATCACCATAGGTGAGGAGCATCCGGGGAATACGCCCAATCCGGTATACCTTGCCGTCTCTTATGGCATGGGGAGAAATACCTGCCAGCGGGCAAGCTCTCAGAAAAAAGTCCTGAACGATCTCGGGAACGAGACGTCGCTCCTTAGCTTCTTCTGACTTTCCTACTATAGCGGAGAGATTCAGCTCTCTCTTAGCTAAGCCCTCTAGAGTGGATTCTGTTATCTCTCTCAATCTCTCGGAGTCCACCTGCTCAACGATTCTGTCCTTAATAACGTCCTCCGTTAGGTTGCGAGCGTACATGTCGCGAAGCATCCGTTCAAGTTCATTGGCAGAGAAGATATCGCCAAGCACATTGAAAACCTTCCCAGTTCGATTAGGGTCAAGGTCCTCCTCTATCTGTCGTATACGGTCGAATAGCCTCTCTAACACCCGCCCCTCGCGAGTATTCGTAGACACAAAGTTATTGATGAGACAATCCTTTTCTTGCCCGTAGCGGTGGATACGGCCCATTCTTTGTTCCAGACGTATCGGGTTCCAGGGAATGTCATAGTTAATCATATACCAGCAGAACTGTAGGTTGATGCCCTCACCGGCTGCTTCTGTAGCCACCATGACTTGACAATCATCCTTGAACTCCTGTTCAGCATGTATGCGAGAACCCGGCGTGTTTCTATCTCCTACTTTCATCCCACCGTGAATCTGTGCTACATTCAACCCCCATTCCCTGAGTTTGCCCAGTGGACGCCCATCTCGCCCATCACCTGCAAGGTAGTCGAGCGTATCCTTATGCTCTGTAAAAACAAGGACCTTCATTTGTGGGTCGTCAAAGGCGCCGCTCCGGGTAATGACTTCACGCAGTTTGCTCAGTTTTGTCTCGACTTCTCTGGCTTCGAGACCTCTCGCATGGTCTACCAGTTTTCCTAACTCAAGGATTTCATCACGAAGGTCATCAGGGTTGACCGATGCTACTACGTCTTCGATCTCAGCTAGGATTTCCTCTCGTGCTTCCTCTGGCAACTCGTCGAAATCATCCGGCACCTTCTTCTTGATTAGCTCCTTCTTATACCCTTCAGGGTCTTCCAATATCCTCTCGCGCTTTGATTTCATCCGCTCTAATGTACGTCTCACAGCATAAATGCTGGAAGCGAAGCGTCTTTGGAGCATAGCCATCGTAAACCCTAAGGCCCGTCCCTGGACGGTGTCAGATTGGGAAGCCTTAATCGACTGATCCTCTACGTATCGGGTTAGACGATCATAGAAATCGAGCTCAGCATCGTCTATCGGAAAGGGCACCGTCTGGACATTACGCCTGGTGAAAAGGCTTCTCGCTTCCCCAGTCTCGGTATCCGGGAATGTAACCAAGGCCTCCTTTACGCGGCGTAGATAGAAAGGCGCCTCGCGCTCCTCCATTGCCTTTTCCAGACTCTTGATGTCGCCATACACGTCCCTGTCCAGAAGTTTGAGAAACAGGCTGAAATTGGCTGGATCACCTTTGTGTGGCGTAGCTGTCATGAGGAGATAATGATCGGTCATTTCAGATAGTGACTCTCCCAACTGATACGCCAGCGTCTTCTTATCTTCGCTGTAGGCACTCATCTTATGAGCTTCATCCACTACTATCAAATCCCAGCGACTTCGCATCAGGCTCTCATTGGCATCTTCTATTCGTGAGACCCATGACACAGAAGTTATTACTTGGTTGATCTCTTGCCACGGATTGGAGCCATAGTTGGTACGCAGGACGTCTCCTCTAACTATTCTGAAATCCTCTCCAAACCTGTCCTTCAACTCTCTCTGCCATTGAAAGCAGAGATTGGCAGGAGTTACAACGAGGATCCTCTGAATCAACCCCCGGATTCTGAGTTCCTTAATCAGCAGCCCAGCCATAATCGTCTTTCCAGCTCCAGGATCGTCAGCCAGAAGGAAACGTATCCGAGGAAGCCTTAGAAAGTAATCATAAACGGCCTCCAGTTGATGCGGAAGCGGATCCACTCTGGCAATTGAAAGGCTGAAATAGGGATCGTATTCATATGCTAGACCGAGTCTCAATGCCTCAACTCCCATGCGAAATCTGTCGGGATCTCCATCGAACGCCTGTTTTTCGGGAGTAACACTCAGTTGAGCAAGTTGCTCTGCATTCAGCACCGGATCATAATACTGATTGGTGTCCAGTCCTTTGCCTATGATTTTGAGGGAATCTCCTACACGAGTGACGGTCAACACCTGTACAGGCTCTGGGAAGGCTGGCCCTCGGACTACCACATTAGTCTTCAGTTCATCTGGTATCATATGCTACTTGCGAACCCTCTTCTACTCATGAATCCCCAGAGCTATCTGCCTCTTCTCCTACCCTTTCTAGGCTCATCATATGTTTCTGCAAATCTGTGCACATCGTCTTTTCGCATGAGCCACATGTTGTGGACTTTGCTTGCAGGAATCCTCCCTTCCCGACACATGCGTTTGACAGTCTCCCAATGAACGCCCAGGAGCTCGGCAGCTTCCACCACGCTCACGTAGTTATCCAGGACAGGCATACATTACACCTAACCTCCACGAGATTTCCTATCGTTATCGCAATGTTACCAATCATCAAAGAGGAAAGCAATAGGAGGAATAGGCGTAGATAGTGAACGCCTTCCGCAGGCCACCTTGAGATGTTGCACTTTTCTGGCAAAAGGGAAGGGGTTGGGCCTTGAACCCTAAAGCCCAAGGTTGCCCAACCCCTGCCAATATCATGTCACAGGGTGAGATTGATGTCCTTCTTCGCGGCACGCCGGTCGGCGCGCGGACGAACCCTCGACGGTGCCCGGATTACGCCCAAGTCTTTGACCCCAAGCCATG
>PUNI01000018.1 GCA_003551745.1 Paracoccaceae bacterium
CGAGAAGCCGAACTGGCCGCCATCGGGCCGGTTCCCCTTCCGTGTGTAGAGGTCGAAGCCCGCGCCGCGCAGCCAGGCCACGGCCAGATCCTCCAGCGCATGGCCGATGGCGAAGATGCGCAGCGACTGGCCCGAGAAGTCCTGGCCTTCGTCCTTCGGCGTGGCCGTGAACTCGAACTGCAGGGCCCGCTCGCAGGCATGGCCGAGGCGCGAGCCGCCGAGGTAGTCGCGGGGCGGGGTGGCCGCGCGCTCGGCCGCGAGGGCGGCATCCACGGCCGTGTTGACGCGCTCGGCAAAGCTGGGGCGGCGGTTGTAGTCCAGCATCAGAAGGGGATCTCCGACTGGCAGGCGATCTCGGCCATCTCGGCGCGGAATGCCTCGACGGTGGTGACGATCAGCCGGTGCATGTCGTTCTGCGTCAGCTGACCCAGCGGCCGGTCCCAGCCGATCCGTTCCATCTCGGGGGCGAGCGCGCGCATCACGGCAGGCAGCGCCTGGGTTTCCTCCTCGGTGAAATCGACCATGCTCAGTCCTTTCCTGGCCTTGAGGGTGAAGGCCGCCTGGCAGCCGATGGAGCAGAACCAGCGGCGGGTGTGGGTGCGGTGCGTCCGCGGCCGATGGGGATCGAACCAGCCGAAACCGCGCGTGCGTGCCGTGCAGACGGCGCAGAGCGCGGGGCGCGGATGCCAGAGGCGATCAGGGCCCAGTCGATCCGCAGCCTGTGCGGGCGGGGATGGGACTTGCGCGACATGGCTCACGCAGCCTCCCGCGCGGCGGGGGCCGCGCTCAGGATCAACTGGCGGATGGCGCGCTTGTTGAAGCCGAAGGTCATCAGCGCCGAGGCGCGGTAGCGCGTCAGGCCGAAGTCGCTGCGCGCCTCGGGCGGCAGGTACTGCAGCTGGCGTTCGGTGGCGGGCTGGTTCAGCCAGGCGCGGGTCTTGAAGGCGCTCTCGTCGGTCTCGTGCGCATTCAGCCAGTCGTCGGCCTGCGCGAGGCAGACGGCACGCTCGCCGACACCGAGAAGCTGGGCCTGCGCGCCGCGCGCGCCGCCGACCGCATACCAGAGCCCGTCCAGCCAGAAGATGCCGCCCCACGCCGCGAAGCCCGTGGCCATCAGCGCATCCTCGGTGCCGAAGAGGTCGACCCATTCGAAGCTCGAGCGCTTCAGCAGGTCGATCTCGGTCATGAGGAAGCCCGACAGCGCCCCGCCGAGGGCGCCTTCGCGGCTCTCGCCGTCGCCGTCCTCCTCGACCAGTGTCTCGCCGCAGATCGGGCAGTCCCGCGCCGCCAGTGGAATGTCGGCCTGGCAGGCAGGACAGGACTTGAGAGGCGCCTCGCCGGTCTCGGACCGGCCGTCGAGATCGACATCCTGCTCGAGCGTGCCGTGGGTCAGGCTCGACGTGCCGAAGTCGAGCACGATGCAGTCGGTCTTGACGATGCCCGGATGCTCGGCCGGATCGACCGTGCGCAGGCCCCGGCCGACCATCTGGATCATGGTCGACTTCCACGAGCTCGGCCGCAACAGCACCACGCAGGACGTGGGCGGATGGTCCCAGCCCTCGGTGAGGACCGCCACGTTGGTGATGACGCGGACCCTGCCGCTGGCGAAGGCGGAGAGGAGCGCGCGCCGCTCCTCGCCGGGCAGATCGCCGTGGATCAGCCCTGCGGCAATGCCGGCCGCGTTGAACGCCTCGGCGACATGGGCGGCATGGGCCACGGTCGAGCAGAACACCACCGTCGGCCGATCGGCCGCCCTCTCCTGCCAGTGCCGGATCACCTCCTCGGTGATCGGGGCGCGGTCCATGATCTCGGCGACCTCGCCCATGTCGAAGTCCGAGACCGTCCGGCGCACGGCGCGGAGCTTGTCCTGCACGCCCACGTCGATGACGAAGGTGCGCGGCGGCACCAGGTGGCCCGAGGAAATCAGCTCGCCCAGCCGGACCTGATCGGCGACATTGTCGAAGACCTCGCGCAGCCCCTTCCGGTCGCCGCGGTTGGGCGTCGCCGTCACCCCGAAGATGCGGGCGTCGGGATTGGCCTCGCGCACCCGGTCGATGATGCGACGGTAGCTCGGCGCCACCGCGTGATGCGCCTCGTCGATGACCAGCAGGTCCAGCTTCGGCATCGCCGCAAGGTTCGCCTCGCGGGCAAGCGTGGGCACCATCGCCAAGGTGACCTGGCCGTCCCAGGACTTGGTGCTGGCATCCAGCACCGAGGTGGGGATGGCCGGGTTGACCCGCGCGAACTTCGCCCGGTTCTGGGCGGTCAGCTCGTCGCGATGGGCCAGCACGCAGGCCTTGGCCTGCGTGCCGCCGATGAGCTCTCCCGCGACAGCCGAGAGCATGATCGTCTTGCCCGATCCGGTGGGCGCGATCCCGAGCGTGTTCGTGCGGGTGGCGAGTGCAGCCAGGCTGCGCTCGACGAAGAGTTTCTGGCGGGGACGCAGGCGCATGGCGCGGGCCCCTCACTCGGCCCAGCTGGGCCGACCGGCAAAGCCGGGGGCGGCCGGTGCCGGCGCGGGCTGCGGGGGCGCGGGATAGCCCGGCAGGGGCGCGGCGGCATGGGGCTGGGGCGGATAGGCGGGCGGCTGCGCATGCGGCGGCGTCGGGGCCAGAACCCCCTGCCCCATCAGCGCGGCATAGTCGCGATGATCCGGCGTGACCGCGGCACGGATCTCGTTCTTGTCCTCGCCGTTGGCATCCTGGCCGACATCGATACGGGCGACGAACTCCAGCCCGTCGAGCTCGTGGAACCCGGCGATGCGCCGCCGCGCCTGCGCCTCGGGCGAGGTGTCCTTGTCCGAGATCCCGCGGGCCGAGTTGAGGATACCGCGGACGAGGCTCCGGCCCATGTTGGCCCAATCCGGGCCCTTGGGGCTGTAGAGGCCGATCATCGACCAGATCTTGCGCCGGGCGTAGGGCCCCTCGAGCACGGTGTATTCCGCGTCGAGATAGACGGCGCCGGTAGCCCCGCACCGGGCGTAACCCCCGGTCCAGCCCTGCGCGGGATCGTCGAACCCGCCGGGGCGCAGGGTCAGACGCACCCTGGCGAGCGTGCCCTTGGGGATCACGTTGGTGTTGGACTGGGCGTCGTTGAAGTCGTTCCACAGAGACATGGGTCCTGTCCTTTCAGCTGGGGGATTGGGTAGCGGGGCCGGTCGACGCCTTCGGCGGCGCCGGCAGCTCGGGGGCGCGGTAGGTCAGCCGCCGCGCTTCGGGGACGAGCGGGCCGCGGATCTTCTCCATCAGCCGGCCCAGATGCGGGGCCTCGAGTAGCTCGAGCCGACCGGAGCGGTCCTTGGCTGGATAGCCCCAGGGATTCAGGGTCTGGCAGACGAAGCCGCGCTGCAGGCTGCCATCCTCGGCCTTGAACTCGGCCATGGTGATGACCTGGTCGACGATGCCCGGCAGTTCGAGCCCGGTCTTGGAGCCGTCGATCTGCGGCACGAAGACCTTGCGGTTGAAGTCGTCGAGCTTCTCGTCGAGGATCCCGAC
>PUNI01000540.1 GCA_003551745.1 Paracoccaceae bacterium
GCACGCGGCGGGCCTCGTCGCCGATGCTCTCCAGTTCCTCGATATGTGCAAGCCCCAGCACGCGGCGGTGCATCTCGACCCCGCAGAAGCCCAGCGCATCGCTCCAGATCCCGCGCATCAGCGCCGCCAGCGCGGCCTCGGCGCCAAGCGCGTCGCCGTGATCCTCGTAGAGCGAGGCGGCATAGAGGATGCCGCGCCGCTCGCTGCGCCAGAGCGCGGCGAATTCGGCGGCGAAGACCTCCCATGTCTCGCGCGTCAGCCCCGCCAGCCAGCTGCGATAGGCATCGCGCGCGCCGGGACGGGCCTCGTGGCCCGACTGGGCGAAGAAGGCCATCAGGAAATTCGCCAGCAGCATCCCCACGTCGAAGCCGAAGGGGCCGTAGACCGCGAACTCGGGGTCGATTACGCGCGTGTCCTCGGGCGTGACCATGATCGATCCGCTGTGCAGATCGCCGTGGCACAGCGTCTCGGCCTTGCAGACGAAGGCGTGCTTCATCTGCTGCGCGGCCACCCGCATCGCCCGGTCGGCGCGCAGCGGCGCGATGTGCGGCTCCAGCCCCGGGGTGTGCTTGTTCATCGGCGCGTCGAAATAGGGGTCGGTGAAGACAAGGTTCTCGGTGATATCCGACAGCGCGATGTTGTGGGAAAAGAGCGCGAGGTCTCGTCGCGCCTCGGGGGCGGGCATGGACAGGTGCGAGCCGCGGAACAGCGTGCGCGCCATGAAGCGGCCGATGTCGCTGCCCAGCCGCGGCAATTCTGTGCCGGCGATGAAGCTCTTGCGCAGGATCACATGGGGGCTCAGGCACTCCATCACGATCAGCGCCTGCTCGCGGTCGAAGTGGTGCACGGCGGGCACGCGGCCGGGGTCGCGGGCGGCCTGCCGGATCAGGGCGTTGTATTCGAACCAGGCCCGGTCCAGCGGCAGCGGCCAGCTGTCGCCCACCAGCCGGACATAGGGCAGCGCCTGTTTCACCACCAGCCGGCCCGACGGCGCGGTGACGATGAAGACGAGGTTGAGGTTGCCGTCGCCCACCTCGGCCACCTGCCAGGCGGCGGTGTCGCTGCCCAGCCGGTCGGTCACCGCCGCGATCGCGCCGAGCCGGGCGGGCAGCGTTTCGGGCGTGAGCGGGCTGTAGCCGGGAGGGGTGGCGGTTTCGGAGCGGCTGTCGGCTTGGGTCACGGCGCGGCCTCCTCAGGGGTGCGGGGGAATCAGCCGGTATTGCCGGGCCTTGTTGCGCAGGAAGGGCAGGCCCTCGCCCAGCACCTCGTCTGCGTCGCGGGCCACGGGGCGCCAGACCGACAGGCCATGGGCCATCTCCGGCGGCATGTTGATGAAGCTCTCCATCGCCAGCCCGCCGTCGAATCCGATGGCGGCGAGGGTGGCGAAGATCTCGTCCCAGTCGCAGGTGCCCGCGCCGGGGGTGCCGCGGTCGCTTTCCGACAGGTGGATGTAGCGCAGATGGTCGCGGGCATCGAGGATGCCGTTGGCGGCGCCCTTCTCCTCGATGTTCATGTGGTAGGTGTCGAGGTGGGCGAACAGGTTGTCGGCACCGATCCGCTCGATCATGTCGCGGGCCTGCCAGCCGGTGTTGATGAGATGCGTCTCGTAGCGGTTGACCGGCTCGATCCCCAGCAAGAGGCCGTGCTGCCCCGCGATCCTCGCCGCGGCCTCCAGCGCGCGGGCGACATTGTCCATCTCGGCAGGCGTCGGCGGCACGCCGGTGCGCTCGCCGATCCCGCCATAGACGACGCCCGAGACCGCCTCGCCGCCCATTTCGGCCGTCAGCGCGATCACGCGGGTCAGATGCGCCACCGCCGCATCCGGGTCGCGCGAGGCCCAGGCCGGTTCGGGCAGGCCGAGCGAGGTGACCATGCGCAGCCCGTGGCGCTGCAGCAGCGCGCGGGTGTGGGCTGGATCCACGATGTCGGGGTTCAGGAGCGCGATCTCGATGAAGTCCATGCCGTGGCGCACGGCCTCGGCGATGGCGCGCTCGGCGCCGGCACGGTCCCAGTGCATCGTCCACATGCTGGTATGAACACCGAAACCCTGCATCGTCCTAGCCCTCGGACAGACCGTCGAGGATGCGGCGGAACGCCAGCATTCCCGGGTCGTCCATCCCAACGGACTTCTCGCCGAATATGCGGGCGCGCCCGATCTTGGCGGGCTCGCTGCGCATCCGGTCCATCGTTTCGGCCACCGCCGCGCGGGCGGCGGCCAGCACCGCCGGGCCGCTGTCGCAGCCCTCTGTGGCGGTGGCGGCGGCGTCCAGCACATCCAGCACCGTCTTGTCGCCCAGGCTGGCCTTGCCGCGGCTGCGCATCATCTCGAAGGCGGTGCGCAGCAGGCCCGATACCTCGGTCCATTCCGCCTGCTCGCGGCCCTTCAGCTCCTTCGCCGCGGCCATCAGCCCGGTGGCGAGCAGCGTGCCGTAGCTGGAGCCGGAGGTCTTCGTGAACCCCTGCGCCACGGTCATCAGCGCCCGGCCCAGATCGGCCGGCAGGTCATCGAGCCCCTCCGACACCGCCCGGCTGCCGCGCACCATGGTGATGCCCAGATCGCCATCGCCAAGCTGGCCGTCGAGCGTGTTGAGCTCTTCGGCGACCACCTCCATGTGCCGGGCGATGCGCCCCAGCCCCTCGGCCAGGGCGGCACTGTCGAAGCCGCCTGTCCCGGCCATTGCTCAGACCCTCCAGAAGGCGCAGTCAGCCGGGGCCTTGAGGCGGCGCTCCATGTCGCCCTCCAGATGGCAGAGCGTGATCGAGGCGCCGGCCATCTCCATCGAGGTGGCATAGCGGCCGACCAGCGGCATCACGATCTCGGCGCCCGCCCCCTCCAGCCGCGCCTTGACGATGCGATACATGATGTAAAGCTCCTCGGGCGGGGTGGCGCCAAGGCTGTTGACCATGACCGACACGCGCCCCGACCCGCCCACGGGCTTGTCGGCCAGCAGGATGTCCATCATCTCCTCGGCGATGCGGTCGGCGGTGCGCAATTCGCCGCGCCAGATGCCGGGCTCGCCGTGGATGCCCATGCCCATCTCCATCTCGGTCTCGCCGATCTCGAAGGTGGGCTTGCCGGCCTGCGGCACGGTGCAGGAGGTCAGCGCGAAGCCGACCGAGCGGCAGGCGTCGGCCGCGGCCTGCCCGGCGGCGGTGACGGCGGCGAGGTCGGTGCCCTCCTCCTCGGCCGCGGCCCCGGCGATCTTGTAGGCATAGACCATGCCGGCCACGCCCCGGCGCTTGTCGGCCTCCTCGGGCTTGGCCGAGGGCACGTCGTCGGTCAGGATGACGGTGCTGGTCTCGATGTCCTCCATCTCGACCATGTCGCCGGCCATGTCGAAATTCATGATGTCGCCGCCGTAGTTGCCATAAAGACGCAGCACCCCGGCGCCGCGGTCGGCGGCGCGGATGGCATCGGCCATCTGCTCGACCGAGGGCGAGGCGAAGACGTCGCCGATGGCGCAGGCATCCAGGAGGCCGGTGCCGACGTA
>PUNI01000189.1 GCA_003551745.1 Paracoccaceae bacterium
AGCCGCCACCCCGCCGGCGCGGGCCGAACGCGTCTCCACCTCGGCGAAGATCGTGATCCTGGGTGCCGGGGCCGGGGGCGCCTCGATGGCCAACCGCCTTGCCGAACGGCTGGACGGTGCAGAGATCACCGTCGTCGACGGCAAGACCGAGCACTGGTATCAGCCCGGCTTCACCCTGATCGCCGCGGGGCTGCGTCCCGGCAGCTATGCCACGTCGACCAACGCCGAGTGGCTGCCGCGGGGCATCACCTGGGTGCAGGAATACGCCGCCGAGGTCGACCCCGTGGCGCAGCGCGTCACCACGACCGGCGGGCAGCGGCTCGATTACGATTACCTCATCGTCTCGACGGGCCTCGTGCTCGACTGGGACGCGGTCGAGGGCTTTGACCTGGACCGCATCGGCCCCGAAACCGGCACCGGTGCCCATTATGCCAGCCCGGAGCACGCCGTGACGACGTGGCGGGCGATGGACGCCTTCACCGACCGCGGCGGCCATGCGCTGTTTTCCCGCCCTGCGACAGAGATGAAATGCGCCGGCGCGCCGCTGAAGTACACCTTCCTCACCGACGACTATCTGCGCCGCAAGGGCACGCGCGATGCGAGCCAGATCACCTATGCCGCCCATGCCGGTGGCCTGTTCGGCGTTCCGGTGGTGAACGAGAAGGTGAAGATCCTGTTCCGGCGGCAGGGCTTCGATGTCTGCTGGCACCATGTGCTGCAGGCGGTGGACATGGACCGCAAGGTCGCCACCTTCGCCACCCCGGACGGCACCGAAGACATCGAATACGACTCCTTCAACGTCACCCCGCCGCAGCGGGCGCCACAGGTGATCCGCGACTCCGGCCTGTCCTGGGAGGACCGCTGGACCGACCAGGGCTGGATCGAGGTGGACATGGGCACGCTGCGCCACGCCCGCTACCCCAACGTCTTCGGGATCGGCGACATCAACGGCGTGCCAAAGGGCAAGACCGCCGCCTCCGTCAAATGGCACCTGCCTGTGGTCGAGGACCACCTGGTCAGCGAGCTGGCGGGACGCGAGGGCACGACCATCTACAACGGCTACACCTCCTGCCCGCTGATCACCCGGGTGGGCCGGGCGATGCTGGTGGAGTTCGACTATCAGGACAATCTGGTCCCGTCCTTCCCGGGCATCGTCGCGCCGCTGGAGGAGTTGTGGATCTCCTGGCTGATGAAGGAGGTGGCGCTGAAGGCCACCTACAACGCCATGCTGCGCGGCCGCGCCTGAGCGAAGGGAGCAAGAGAGATGGAAGAGTTCAGCGTAGGCACCTTCATCGCGGTGTTCGAGGAAATGTTCGGCACCTGGCTGTTCTGGCTGATGGTGCTGGTCGCAGCGGCGATCACCGTGGCCTATCTTTACGTGCTGATCCGCGATCATGGCATGGGGATGCGGCGGTTCCTGCTGGCGCAGCTGTCGATGCCCGTCGGCGCGGTCGCCGCGGTGGCCTTCGTGATGTGGATCACAAATTCGGGGATGTCCGACATCGGCGGACCGATCGACTGGATCGTCCTGCTGGGCGTCGCGGTGCTCGGCGCCGGCGGGTTTTCGATCCTCGTCTACGTGCTGCAGTCGCTGATCCGCGGCCGGCAGCAGGAAAGCTGACGCATCAGGCTGCGCCGCCGTCGGCAAGGAAGGCGGAGCAGCCGATTAGCGCGGCATAATCGTCCTCGATCACCGAGACCGGGAACTCCACCATCAGTGGGGCGAAGCGGCCTTTCGAGCGGAAGGTCTCGAGGAAGCCGAACCGGTCGAACCAGGGAGTCAGGGCTCGCGCCATCCCGCCGATCAGGCAGATGCCACCGAAGGGCAGGTGGATCAGGGCCAGATCGCCGGCCACGGCGCCGAGCAGCCGGATGAAGCTCTCGCCCGTGGCCTCGGCGCGGCCTTCGCCGGCATCGAGCGCGGCCATGATCTCCCGAGTGCTGCGGCCCCCGGGCTTGCCTTCCCCCAGCGCGTGCCAGGCGTCGATGTTCTCCAGCCCGCGGCCGGACAGCGCCTCTTCGACCTCCGCGAAGCCGGTCGTGCGGGCGAGGTGTCGGGCCAGCCGCATCTCGGGCTCTCCGGCGGCCGGCAGGGTGACGTGCCCGCATTCCGATGCCGTGACGAGGCGCCCGGCGCTGGTGCGGTGGACGACCGCGGCGTTGAAGCCGGTGCCGATGCCGATCACCAGCTGCGGGGCGCCCGGGCGCGGGCTGCCCGGGCAGATCTCGCGCAGGTTCACGGGGTCGAGCAGGCCGAGCGCGTGCCCCTGCGCCTGCAGGTCGTTGAGCAGCGCGGCCGGCGCACCGCCGATGGCCGCCGAGAGATCGCCGGCGGTGATCGTCCAGTCGAGATTGGTCATCCGCCCGGTGCCGTCCTGCACCGGGCCGGCCAGCGCGGCGCAGGCGGCCGCCAGTTCCGGGCTGCCCATCTCGGCCAGATAGGCCTCCAGCACCGCAGCCAGGTCCCGGAAGCCCGCATTGCGGAAGCGGCGCAGGCTGTCGGCGCGCAGAACGCCGCCATCGGCCAGCGCGAGGCGCGTGTTGGTGCCCCCGATGTCGGCGACCAGCACGGGATCGGTGCGCGGCTCTGCGGGCATCTGCCTGATCTCCCCGGTGGCGCGCCGTCAGCGGGCGAGGGCGCGCGCCAGCGCGTGATAGGACGCCTTCGGCCGGCGCCGCAAGCTGTCGAAATCGACATGCACGAGGCCGAAGCGCTTGTCGTAGCCCTCCGCCCATTCGTAGTTGTCGAGCAGCGACCAGACGAAATAGCCGGCCACGGGCACGCCGGCAGCCAGGGCATCGCGCACCTGCGCAAGATGCGCGTCGAGATAGCCGATACGGTCGTCGTCGGGCTCCGCCGCCGAGGCCATGCCGTTCTCGGTGACATAGAGCGGAAGATCGCCGGCATAGCCCTGTGCGAAGCGCAGGAAGTGGCCGAGGCCCTCGGGATAGATCTCCCAGCCCATGTCGGTCTTGGGCAGGGGGCCAGGCACATCGCGACAGGCCGGCCAGGGGCCGTCCGCAGGCCCGATCAGCTTGCGGGTGTAATAGTTCAGCCCGAGCCAATCGATCGGAGCGGCGATCGTCTGCATGTCGTTTTCCCAGCCCGCCGGCAGGTGCCGGGCGAGACCCTCCAGCACATCGGCTGGGTATTCGCCGCGCAGCATCCCGCCGAGAAACCAGCGGTTGTAGAGGCCGTCATAGCGCCGCGCGGCGGCGGCGGCGTCCGGGCTGTCGTCGGCGGGCTGGGCATATTCGAAATTGCACACCGCGCCGAGGTTGCTCTGGCCAATCGCGCGCAACGCCGCGATGGCGCGTCCATGCGCCAGACCGACATGGTGCATGGCCCGCGCCGCCGCGCGGATGTCGCGCAGGCCGGGTGCATGCGCGCCGTGGAAATGGGAGAGCCAGGCCACGCACCAGGGCTCGTTGATCGGCGCGACTGACCAGACCCGGTCGCCGATGCGGCTCACCACGAG
The DNA here is from genome assembly GCA_003551745.1 of Paracoccaceae bacterium. GTDB lineage: Bacteria > Pseudomonadota > Alphaproteobacteria > Rhodobacterales > Rhodobacteraceae > Rhodobaculum. The sequence goes on from PUNI01000189.1 coordinate 3,480, forward strand.
CTC
>PUNI01000420.1 GCA_003551745.1 Paracoccaceae bacterium
CCCGATGGCGCGGGCGGCCGCCTCCACGCCGGCGCGATCCCCTGCAAGCCCCGACCGCAGGAGGCTGCGGTATCCTTCGGCCAGAGTCTTCGGGATCTCGCGGGTCGCCCCGAAATCCAGCAGCAGGACCCGGTCGCCGGCCGCGTCATGGAGATAGTTGGCGAAGTTCGGGTCGGTCTGCATCAGCCGGAATTCGAAGAGCTCGCGCAGGGTCAGCGCGGCGAGCCGCGCAACCACGCTGTCGCGCAACGCCTGCGGCGCATCCGCCAGCGCCTCGATCGGGGAACCCTCCACGAAGCCCATCGCCAGCACCTCCGGCGTGGTCAGATCCGGCGCGGGCACGGGCAGCGCGAAACCCGGCGCCCCGTCCAGAAGCGCGTTGAAGCGGGCGAGGCAGTCGGCTTCGCGCAGATAATCGGCCTCCTCGTGCAGCTGTCGGCGGGCCTCCTCCAGCATCGGCGCGAGGTCGATCTCGCGCGGCAGCAGTCCCGACAGCCGGATCAGCGCGCCGACATTGGCCACATCGCTGTCGATGCTGCGCCGCACACCGGGATACTGCACCTTCACCGCAAGATCGCGCCCGTCGCGGGTGCGGGCGCGATGCACCTGGCCGATCGAGGCGGCCGCGATCGGGGTCGCGTCGAAGCGCGCGAACCGCCGCAGCCAGTCCGCCCCCCAGTTCGCCGCCAGCACCGCGCGCAGCTGTTTCGGGGGCATCGGATGCGCCTCGGCGCGCAGCCGGGCGAGGATCGCGCCGAGCTCGGGCGGCAGCAGGTCTCCGGTATCCATCGACATCAGCTGGCCGAGCTTCATGGCCGCGCCGCGCATCCGCGCCAGCTCGGCCGTCAGCCGGGCGACATTGCCGGGCGTCAGCAGCAGCGACGGGGTCGGAGCGTCCTGGCCGCGCGCGAGCCGCCGGGCCCCTTCCAGCATCGCACCGCCGGCGATGCCCGAGGCGAGACCGCCCAGGCGGGCAAGCCGGGCGATGCGGCTGCTGGGCACGGTCCGTCCGTGCGGAAGGCGCTGCGTCACGTGCGGATCCTCCGGCCTGTCATGGCGGGGGAGCTAGCGGCCGCAGCCGGTCCGGAAAGCCCCGACGACCGGAGCGGTGCAGAGGGGTCGTGGCAGCCGGTGCGTTGCAGCCGATGCACTGGCGGGTCTAGTGTGGCGCCGGCCACAGCAGGACATGCCCCATGCCCAACCCAACCGCCGCGATGCTGGTGATCGGCGACGAGATCCTCTCCGGGCGCACCCGGGACGCCAACATGCATCATCTGGCCGTGGAACTCGCCGGCCGCGGCATCGATCTGCGCGAGGTGCGCATCGTGCCGGACGACCATGCCGCGATCGTGGCGTCGCTGAACGCGCTGCGCGGGGCCTTCGACCATGTCTTCACCTCCGGCGGGATCGGGCCCACCCATGATGACATCACCGCCGATGCGGTGGCCGCCGCCTTCGGCGTGCCGATCGACGTGCGCGCCGATGCCCGCGAGACGCTGGCCGCGCATTATGCCCGAACCGGCCATGAACTGAACGAGGCGCGCCTGCGCATGGCGCGCATTCCCGAGGGGGCAAAGCTGATCGACAACCCTGTCTCCGCCGCGCCGGGCTTCACGCTGGGCAATGTGCATGTGCTGGCCGGCGTCCCCGCCATCTTCCAGGCCATGCTCGCCTCGGTGCTGCCCGGCCTGACCGGCGGGGCCCCGCTTCTCAGCCAGTCGCTGCGCATCCTGCGCGCCGAGGGCGAGGTGGCGACGCCGCTGCGCGCGCTTGCGGGCGAGTATCCGGATCTCTCCTTCGGCTCCTATCCCTTCATCCGCGACGGTGCTATGGGGTCGCAGATCGTGATCCGGGGCACCGACAGCGCGCGGCTGGATGCGGCCATGATGGAGCTGGTGCGGCTCTTTCCCGGAGACATCGCGTGACGCTGCCCGACCGGGCGGCACTGGAGACCGCCCTCGAGGCGACCTGGCCCGCCCTGTCGGTCGCGCCGGTCGGGGCCTTCCTGCTGCGGGACGGCGCCGGCGGCGGGCGCCGTGCCTCCGCGGCCACGGCGACGGAACCCGCCTCGGATGCCGACATCGACGCGGCCGTGGCCGATCAGCGCGGGCGCGGCCTGCGCCCGCTGTTCCGGTTGCGCCCGGACCTGCACCCCTGGGACGGCGCCCTCGATTCCGCCCTCGCCGCGCGCGGCCTCGGGCTTCTGGAGCCCACGCTGTTCTACGCGATCCCGGCCGCGACCCTTGCGGCCGCTCCGGTGCCGGCGATGAAGACCTTCCCGATCTGGCCGCCGCTCGCCATCCAGCGCGACATCTGGGTGGCCGCCGGCACCGGGCCCGCGCGCCTTGCGGTCATGGCAAGGGCCGAGGTCCCGAAGACGGCGCTGCTCGCCCGCGAGGCCGACCGCGTGGCCGGCACCTGCTTCGTCGCCCGCGCCGGCCCCGTCGCCATGCTGCACGCGCTGGAGATCACGCCCGGTCTCCGCCGCCGCGGCGCCGGCGGCCGCGTCACCCGGGCCGCGGCTGCCTGGGCCGTGGCTCAGGGCGCGGAATGGCTGAGCCTCGCCGTCACCGAGGCGAACGAGGCCGCCCGCAGGCTCTACGAGGGGCTCGGCATGCAGCTGGCAGGCCGCTATCACTATCGCATCGCCACCGGGGAGGGCCCAGCATGACCGACCAGCCGACCGCGCTCGACCTTCCGCAGATGGATCCGCTGCCCGAGGCCACGGAACGCTATTTCGCGCTCTGCGAGGAGAAGCTCGGGCTCGTGCCCAACGTGCTGCGGGCCTACGCCTTCGACGAGGCCAAGCTCAACGCCTTCACGGCGATGTACAACGAGCTGATGCTGGGGCCTTCCGGGCTGACGAAGCTCGAGCGCGAGATGATCGCGGTGGTGGTCTCCTCGGCGAACCGCTGCTGGTACTGCCAGGTGGCCCATGGCGCGGCGGTGCGCGCGCTCTCCGGCGATCCGGCGCTCGGGGAGGCGCTGGTGATGAACTGGCGTGTCGCTGCGCTCGCCCCACGCCAGCGTGCGATGCTCGCCTTCGCCGAGAAGGTCACCCTCGCCTCGGCGGGGATCGGGGAGGACGACCGGGAGGAACTGCGCAGCGCCGGTTTCGGCGACCGCGACATCTGGGACATCGCCGCGGTCGCCGGCTTCTTCGCGATGTCGAACCGTGTCGCCTCGGCCACCGGCATGCGCCCCAACCCCGACTACCACACCCAGGCGCGCTGAACGCGCCGGCAAGTGCGCTTGACCCGGCCCGGCCCGCGGTGTTCGCTGTGTCTGTCGGAGGAGTGGCAGAGTGGTCGATTGCGACGGTCTTGAAAACCGTTGAGGGCGCAAGCCCTCCGTGGGTTCGAATCCCACCTCCTCCGCCAAGTATTCCCATTAGATTCCTGTTTTTGATATATTTTTCCCGTCTCTTGGGCGATTGTACCCACCCTTGTTCCCACCTCTTCGCTCTGGTGTGGCGGCGGCG
>PUNI01000045.1 GCA_003551745.1 Paracoccaceae bacterium
CGGGGATCGAATGGCTGATCGGCACGAACTGCACCGCGAAGGGCCCCGCCTGCACGGTGTTCGGGCGCGAGCCGACGATCTGGACCGTGTCGGTGGGCAGGCCCTGTTCCTCCAGCTTCATTTCGGCCAGCCGGCCGGTGAAGGCACGGGCATAGACCGGGGCGCGCAGGCGGCTCCACAGATGTCCCAGCGCACCGACATGGTCCTCATGCGCATGCGAGATGAAGATCGCCTCCAGCCGGTCGGCGTTGTCGGCCAGCCAGCCCACGTCGGGCAGGATGAGATCGACGCCGGGAGAGCCGTCCATGTTCGGGAAGGTCACGCCCAGATCGACGAGGATCAGTCGCTCCTTGCCCGGCTTGCCATAGCCGTAGACATAGGCATTCATGCCGACCTCGCCCGCTCCGCCGAGGGGCAGGTAGATCAATCGATCACTGCTCATTCCGTTTCCTTGTTGTAATCGTTGATGATCCGCAGCCCGTGCATGGTGAGTTCGGGCTCCACCGCGTCAAACAGCCCGTCGCCGCTGTCGAACAGCGGCGCCAGCCCCCCGGTGCCGATCACCGTCATCGGGCGGCCGTGCTCGGCCTTGATCTGCGCGCAGACGCCGCCCACGAGCCCGATATAGCCCCAGAACACGCCCGACTGCATGCAGGCAACCGTGTTCTTGCCGATGACCCGTTCGGGCCGGGTGACATCCACATGGGGCAGCGCGGCCGCGGCCATGTGCAGCGCCTCCATGGAAAGGTTCACCCCGGGGGCGATCACCCCGCCGATATAGGCGCCATCGTGATCGACGACGTCGAAGGTGGTGGCGGTGCCGAAATCCACCACGATCAGGTCGCCGCCGAAGCGGTCGTGCCCGGCGACGGTGTTGACGAGGCGGTCGGGTCCGACCTGGGTGCCGGGATCGACGCGCACGGCGACCGGCAGACGGCACTCGGGCTTGCCCACCACCAGCGGGCGGCACTCGAAATAGCGGTTGCAGAGAACGCGCAGGTTGAAGACCACACGCGGCACGGTGGAGGAGATCACCACCTCGTCGATCCGCGCGTCGATCCTCTGCAGCGCCATCAGCGAGGACAGCCAGACGAAATACTGATCGGCCGTGCGCTGGTGTTCCGTGGCGGTGCGCCAGGTTGCGACGAAGCGCGCACCGTCCCACAGCGAGAACACGGTGTTGGTGTTGCCGCAGTCGATCGCCAGAAGCATGAAGCCCCTTTCGGGTCAGAGGAACACGTCGCCCGCCGGGATCACCCGTCGCCCCCGTGCCGTGGCCAGCACCAGCGCGCCGGTCGCGTCCAGGGTCTCGAACACGCCAGCATGCGTGTCCTGCCCGAGGCGAGCCGTCACCCTCTGGCCCAGGCCGGCGGCCCGCGCAAGCCATTCCTCCCGGATCGGCGCGAAGCCGCACTGCCGGAACTGGGCCTCGCGCGCCGCGACCGCCGGAGCGAGATGGTCGAGCAGAAGCTCCGGAGCGACCCGCACGGCGGTCTCACCGGCCAGGCTGACGGGGCGCAGGGCACCGGGCAGCGACGGCGGGACGTGGCAGAGGTTGACCCCGATGCCGATGGCGAGGCGCGTCGTCCGCGCCCCTTCGCCCGTGGCCTCCAGCAGGATGCCCGCCAGCTTGCCGCCGTTCAGAAGCAGGTCGTTGGGCCATTTGAGCTGCAGCCCGGTGCCTGCGCCCAGCAGCGCAAGCGTATCTTGCAGCGCCAGCCCGGCCACGAAGCTGCGCTGCGCCGCCTCGGCCGGCAGGGCCTGCAGCGGCAGCGACAGCGTGGCCGCGAAATTGCCGGGCGGATCGATCCAACCCCGCCCGCGTCGGCCGCGCCCGGCCGTCTGCCGGATCGCGAGAATCCAGGCCGGCCCGCCGAGACCGGGCGCGCGACGCACGGCTTCGGCCATGGTGCTGTCGGTCTCGGCCAGAACGATCCTGTCCACACCCGCCGGCCAAGCCGGCGGAGCGGCGACGTCAGTTGACAAGGGCATTGGCCGCGGCAAAGGCGAAGCCTTCCACCCCGAAGAGGTTGACCACCCCCACCACCATGATCACGGCCGAGGCGCCCAGCAGCGCCAGCGGCACCGGCGCCGTCCGGCCGTCGAGCGGCTCGCCCTCCTCGCCGAAATACATCAGATAGACGACCCTCAGGTAGTAGTAGGCGCCGATCACGCTGGCCAGGACCGCGGCGACGGCGAGCCAGATCAGACCCGCCTCCACCGCGGCCAGAACCACGGCGAACTTTCCGAAGAAGCCCAGCAGCGGCGGCACGCCAGCCATGGAGAACAGCAGGACCAGCAGCGCCAACGCCTTGGCGGGCTCGCGGCGCGAATACATGTTGAGGCTGGCGATCTCCGTCACGTGGCGGCCGTCGCGTTGCATGCCGAGGATGAAGGCGAAGGCGCCGATGTTCATGGTGACGTAGATCGCCACGTAGATCAGCATCGCCTGCACGCCGGCAGCCGTTCCCGCCGCCAGGCCGACCATGGCATAGCCCATGTGCGCGATCGAGGAATAGGCCATCAGCCGCTTGATGTCGCGTTGGCCGATGGCCGTGATCGAGCCGAGAAACATCGAGGCGAAGGCGAGGAAGGCGATGATCTGCCCCCAGTCTCCGGGCACGGTGCCGAAGGCGTCGTGCAGCAGCCGTGCCAGCAGCGCCAGCGCGGCCACCTTGGGCGCGGTGGCGAAGAAGGCGGTGATCGGCGTCGGCGCGCCCTCATAGACATCGGGCGTCCACATGTGGAAGGGCACCGCCGAGACCTTGAAGGCGAGCCCCGCCAGCATGAAGACCAGCCCCACCAGCAGCCCGATCGGCATGTCGCCGTCCTGGATCGTGGCGATGATGCCCTCGAACTGGGTGGTGCCCGCATAGCCATAGGTGATCGAGGCGCCATAGATCAGCGTGCCCGAGGCCAGCGAGCCGAGGATGAAATACTTCAGGCCCGCCTCGGTGGACTTCACGCTGTCGCGCCGCAGCGCCGCCACCACATAAAGCGCCAGCGACTGCAGCTCGAGCCCCATGTAGAGCGCGATCAGATCGTTGGCCGACACCATCAGCAGCATGCCGAGCACGGCCAGCGCCACCAGGATCGGATACTCGAAGCGCATCAGGTTACGCCGCGTCATGTAGTCCTGGCTCATCAGCATGACCGCAGCGGCCGATGCGAGGATCAGCACCTTGGCGAAACGTGCGAAGGTGTCGTTGATGAAGAGCCCGTTGAAGGCCGACGCCTCGCTCCCCGGCGTGGCCGCCACCCAGATCGCCAGCAGCACGAACAGCCCGGCCGTCGCCCAGAGGATGTGGTGCGCGATCCGGTCCTGGCCGAACCACGCCCCCACCAGCAGCGCGGCCAGCGCATAGATGGCCAGCACCACCTCCGGCAGCGCGGTGAAGAGATCGGCGGCGATCATCGGCGGCTCCTCACTGCTCGGCCAGACGGGTCAGCGGCTCGTGGGCCGCCAGCGCCGTCTGCA
>PUNI01000377.1 GCA_003551745.1 Paracoccaceae bacterium
CCCCCGCCACCGCGAGGCTGGCGCCGACCGGGCCTATCATCTCGGTCAGCAAGAGCCAGCCTGCCACGGCGGCCAGGCCGCCCGCGGCCACGAGAAAGGCGCCGCCGGCCATCATCAGCCCGGCCTGGGCCAGCAGCCGGCGCCAGCCGAACACCGCGGCTATCTCCGCCCCAGCATCAGCCCGAGCAGGAAGCCGAAGCCCGCGGCGATGCCCATGGCGGTGATCGGCTTGTCGCGGGCCAGCTTGTCGGCCTCGGCCAGCATTGCCTCCAGCCGGGCGTGCATCTCCTCGATCTGCTGCTCGCCGGCGGCGCGGGCGGCCTCGGCGCGCGATTTCACGTCGTCGGCGGCTGCCTTGCCCCTGGCCATGCCCAGCCCCTTGAGGGTTTCGGCGATCCCGTTCAGATCGGCGCGCAGGGCCTCCATCTGCCGGGCCAGATCCTCGACCGTCGGCTCCGCGGGGCTCTTGTCATCCTTGGCGGCCATAGCGTCCTCCGTGCTGCCCGGTCAGGCGGCGAAGAAGGCCGGCCTGAGCACCCGCAACGTAAGCGCCCCCACGCCGGCGAGCAACAGCGCCAGCACGAACAGCCAGCCGAGGATCGGGATCAGCGCCAGAAGACCGGCCAGCAGCGCGCCCAGCAGCGCCGCCAGCGCCCTTTGGCCGAGGCTCGCGGGCTCGCCGCGGCCCACCGCGATCAGAAGCCCCGCACCGAAGCTGTAGGCGCCGATCACATAGCCGAGGAAGGCGCCCAACGCGGCCAGCAGCAGGAAGGCCGGCGCCACGAAGATGCCGATCAGAGTCAGCGCCACGACCACCGTGGCCCCGATCACCGCCGACAGGGTCAGAAAGCCCCAGCCCAGCGTGCCGAAGGGCCGGTCGAGGATGCGCCGGCGCATGTCGGCCATCGGCCCCGGCGCCACCGCGGCGATCAACGCCGCCACCGCCGCAACGACCAGCACGCCACCGAGAAAGCCGCCGATCAGGCCGCCCCAGCCGATTCGGGGCACCGGCCGCTCGATCTCGCGCCAGTCGGCGCGGGGCAACCGCGTCACCCGATCGGAGGCGATCACGCTTTCGGGGATCTCTATGCGCTCGGCCCGGTCGCCGTAGAGCCGCAGCGTGCCGTCGATGCGCGCCGCCGGGCCGAAGCTGATGCGCTCGGTGGCTATGGCCGCATCCCCGGCGATCGGCGCGTCGAGCCGCACCGTCTCGCCGGCCAGCAGCGCGGTGCCGCCCACCGGCGCGCCCACGCTCAGCCGGGCCGCGAATGCCCGCAGATTGCCCGCCACCGGCGCGGCCACCTCGACGCGATAGCCCGCCAGCGTGGCGTCACCGGCAACATCGGCGGAGAGATCCACGTCCATCCCGGCGGCATAGAGGCTACCGCCGACGGGGGCGGCGACGAAGACCCGCCGCCCGGCAAGATGGCCGGTGCCGTCGATCGCCGCCTCCTGCCGCACGGTCTCGCCGGCAAGGAACAGGTTCTCGGCCCCAGACGCATCGTGCCGCACGCTGTCACCGGCGGCGAAGTGGTCGGCCCCGAGCCGGAACCGCCCCTCCTCCTCGGCGGCCGCCGGCGCGGCGACGGCCAGGCCAACGACAAGGCCGAGGGCAAGGGTGACGCAAGGCAGGATCAGCGCGCGCATCGGACACTCCCGAGGTCGAATCGGATCAGCGCATCCTGCGGGCGCACCGCGCGGGGCGCCTTGCGCCAGATCAGCTTCGCGCCGAGATCAGCCCCATGTTCTCCAGCTTCAGAAGGACCTGCTGCGCGCAGTAATCCACATCCACGCCTTCGGTGGCGACGCGCAGTTCCGGGGTCGCGGGCTCCTCGTAGGGATCCGAGATGCCCGTGAATTCCTTGATCTTGCCTTCGCGGGCAAGCTTGTAGAGCCCCTTGCGGTCGCGGCGCTCGCACTCCTCCAGGCTGGTCGCAACATGCACCTCGACGAAGGCGCCGGAGGCCTCGATCATCTCGCGCACCGCGCGCCGCGTGGCGGCATAGGGCGCGATGGGCGCACACAGCGCGATGCCGCCGTTCTTGGTGATCTCGGAGGCGACATAGCCGATGCGGCGGATGTTGATGTCGCGGTGTTCCTTCGAGAAGCCCAGCTCCGAGGACAGGTGCTTGCGCACCACATCGCCGTCGAGCAGCGTCACCGGCCGGCCGCCCATCTCCATCAGCTTGACCATCAGCGCGTTGGCGATGGTGGATTTGCCCGAGCCGGACAGGCCGGTGAAGAACACGGTGAAACCCTGCATGTGGCGCGCGGGCGAGGTGCGGCGCAGCTCGGCCACCACTTCGGGGAAGGAGAACCAGTCGGGGATCTCGATCCCCTCGCGCAGGCGGCGGCGCAGCTCGGTGCCGGAGATGTCGAGGATGGTCGCGCCCGGCTCGACCTCGTCGCGCGGCTCGTATTGCGCGCGTTCCTGCACATAGACCATCTGGCGGAAATCGACCATTTCCAGACCGATCTCGTGCTGGAATTCCCGCACCAGCTCCTGCGCCGCATAGGGGTCGTAGAAATCCTTGCCGGCGGAGTTCTTGCCCGGCCCGGCGTGGTCGCGGCCGACGATCATGTGGGTGCAGCCGTGATTCTTGCGGATCAGGGCATGCCAGACCGCCTCGCGCGGGCCGGCCATGCGCATCGCGAGGTGGAGAAGGCTCAGATGGGTGGTGGCGGCGGGATACTTGTCCAGCACCGCCTCGTAGCAGCGCACGCGGGTGAAATGATCCACGTCGCCCGGCTTGGTCATGCCGACGACCGGGTGGATCAGGAGGTTCGCCTGCGCCTCGCGCGCGGCACGGAAGGTCAGTTCCTGGTGCGCGCGGTGCAGCGGGTTGCGGGTCTGGAAGGCCACGATGCGGCGCCAGCCCATCTTGCGGAAGAAGGCGCGCAGCTCGTTGGGCGTGTCGCGGCGGGCGCGGAAATCATAGTGAATGGGCGGCTGGATCCCGGTGATCGGCCCGCCCAGATACACCGGGCCGGCACTGTGGTGCAGGTAGTTCACGGCCGGGTGTGCGAGGTCGTCGGCGCCGAATACACGCTCCGCCTCATGCGCCTTGTTGGGCACCCACTTGTCGGTGACCGACAGGATGGCGAGGATCACCCCCTCGGCGTCGCGCAGGGCGATGTCCTGCCCGGGCTCGACGCTCTCGGCGAACTTCTCCGACACGTCGAGGGTCACCGGGATCGGCCAGAGCGCGCCGTCGGCGAGCCGCATCTTCTCGACCACGCCATCATAGTCGGCCTCGGTCAGGAAGCCCTTCAGCGGGTTGAAGCCGCCGTTCATCAGAAGCTCCAGATCGCAGATCTGGCGTGGCGTTAGATCCCAGGACGGCAGGTCGCCCGCCTCGGCCTTCAGCTTCTGCGCGCTCTCGTAGGAGACATACAGCTCGGGGATCGGGGCGGTGTTGGGGATGCTGACGGCCATGGCGGTCTCTTCGGTCAGGAGGTCGGGTCAGGGGCTCGG
>PUNI01000348.1 GCA_003551745.1 Paracoccaceae bacterium
GCCGCGGTCTTCCAGCTTGAGGCGCTGCTCGCCATGGCGAGGGCGCCCGGCGACATGCCGTCCCAAGCTGAGTTCGAGGGTTCACCGCTGCTCACCGACGGCATCGGGGATTTCGCGGCGCTGCGACTGCTGGCCTCGGCGCCGTCGCTGCGGCAAGCCCTGCCGCGGGCTCTCGACCGTCTGCAGTGGCCGGCGATCACCGGCGCCTACCCGCTGCTGGCGGAACCCGCGCTTGCGTGTCTCTTCGCCGGGGCGCTCGACGCGTCTGCCGGCGAAGGACCTGCTGGCGCAGCGCGGGCTCGTGACTTCCTGGGTCTGCTCGTCGCGACACTGGAACCGGAGCAGGCCGCAGGGCGCGGCGATCTGATGCGGGCGATCGACGAAGGGCTGGACGTGCTCGCGCTCACGGCGCTGCCGAGCGTTGGGCTCGGACCCCTTGCGCAGGATGCGCAGCGCACGGGCCTTCCCGTCCTGCTGCGGGGCCAGACACCCGAACTGCACGGCACGCTGGCCACGAGCCTCCTCCGGCTGCCCGCGACGGAGCTTCTCGCTGCGCTCGACCGGCTGGCCGAGACCCTGCCAGTCTGGCCGGAGAGCCTCCATCGACGCCTTCTCGACAGCCTCGACAGCGGCGCCCGAGCCAGGGCCCCGCTCCTGCGCCGGCTGCTGCGGCTGGTCGATCTCTGCGGGCATCTCACCGCCCTTTCAGCGGCACTGTCCGAACAGACGGACGCCGCCGACCTAGCCGCGGTGACAACACTGTTGCGGCGGCTCGACAGTCTGTGGTGCCCGCCGCCCGGGCCGGACGACCCGTCGGCGATTCCGGTTGCCGCGGCAGCGACGCGGCGTTAACGTTTCGGTCATTCCGGTCCGGGCGGTTTCACGCCCGGTGAAAAGGGAACCCGGTGCAAGGCCGGGGCTGCCCCCGCAACTGTGAGCGGCGAGCGGCGTCTCGAAAGGCCACTGATCCCCCGGGATCGGGAAGGCGAGGCGACCGCCCTGACCCGCGAGCCAGGAGACCTGCCGGAATGATCACCCTTCCCGGGCGCGGGGCGCGCCTCCGGGGGCGGTTCGACCGCAGCGGTGACGCCTATCGCCGTCTGCGGCGGGGCCTCGCCCTCCGCATGACACCACAAGGTCCGGCACGCCGGGCGTGCCAGCGGAGACACCGATGCCAAATCCATTTCCGAAAACCCCGATCCTGTGCGCGACCACCCTTGCCGCAGCCCTCGCCACATCTCCCGTGGCGGCGCAGACCGCCTTCGACCTCGAGGAACTCGTCTTCTCGCCCACCCGGATCGCCACGCCACGCGAAAGCGTCGGTGCCAGCATCTCGGTGGTCACCCGCGAGGATCTGGAGGCGGCCGGCGACGTCGAACTGGGGCGCTTCCTCGCCCGTCTGCCCGGGGTGACCGTCACCCAGACCGGGCCCATCGGGGCGCTGACCAATATCCGCATCCGCGGTGCCGCGCCGCGCTATGCGGCCGTCTTCATCGACGGCATCCGCATCGATGACCCGACCGGCATCGCCACCGAGACGGATTTCGGGCCGCTGACCACGGCCGACATCGGCCGCATCGAGGTGCTGCGCGGCTCGCAATCGGCACTCTGGGGCGGCTCGGCGGTCGGCGGGGTCATCAACATCACCACGATCGAGGCCATCGAGGACGGGCTGACCCAGTCGGCCGCCCTCGAAGCCGGCAGCTACCGCACCGTCTCGGGCCGCTATGGCCTCACGCTGCGCAACGATCGCACAAGCTTCGCGTTCAACCTCTCGCGGCTGGTCTCCGACGGCTTCTCGGCCGCCGACGAGAACGACGGAAACACCGAGCCCGACGGCATCCGCTCCACGCGGGCGAGCCTGACCCTGCGGCACGCCGCGACCGACACGGTCACGCTGGGCTTCTCGGCCTTCGTGCAGAGAACATGGGCGCAATACGATGGCTTCCCGCCACCGGATTTCGTTCTGGCCGACGCCGACAACGTCCAGCGCCGGCGCGACTCGGCCGCCCGGGTATTCGCCGAATTCGCCCTCGGCGACAGCACCCAGGAGATCGGCCTCGCCACCTATCGCATCACCCGACGCAACATCGAGGAATTCAGCGACACCACGTTCCGCGGCGACCGGCTGCGGCTCGACTGGGTGGGCAGCTCGCCGGTCACGCCCGAGCTTACGCTCGTCTACGGCGCGGACATCTCGCGCGAGCGCGCGCGCATCCCCGAGCAGCGCGCGCGCGAACTGACGGTGGGCGGAGCCTTCCTGCAGGGCCTGTGGGCGCCAAGGCCGGACCTCGACCTCTCCATCACCGGCCGGATCGACCGGAATTCGGACTTCGGGAATTTCCGCAGCGGCCGGCTGTCGGCCGCCTGGCGGCCGGCCCCGGGGCTGACCCTGCGCGGGGCAGTGTCGCGGGGCTTTCTCGCACCCTCGATCTATCAGCAGTTCGGAGACGCGCGCTTCGCCATCGCACCGAACCCCGATCTGACGCCCGAGACCAGCCGCAGCGCCGAACTGGGGGTCGATTATGCCTTCGCGACCGGCGCGACGCTGTCGGCCACGCTGTTCCGGCTCGACACCAGGAACGAGATCGACTTCGTCTCCGGCGCGCCCTCCTTCTACGACAATGTTCCGGGCACGTCGAAGCGCACGGGGCTGGAGCTGGAGGCGAGCGTGCCGCTGGGCGAGGACGTGACGCTGTCGGGCAACTACACCTACATCGATGCAAGGCGGCGTGACGGCGAGAGGATCCCGCGGGTGCCGCGGCACGACTTCGCGCTGGCGCTCGATGCGAAGCTGGGCGAGCGGCTGCACAGCCGGACCACCGTGAACGGCCTCGCCGGGCGGCCCGACGACGGGTTCCCGGCGCGACGGATGCCGTCCTTCGCCGTGGTCAACACCGCCTTCCGCTACGAGCTGACCGATCGAGCGGACCTAACCCTGCGCATCGACAACCTCTTCGACCGGCAATACCAGCTGGTGCCTGGCTACGGCACCTCGGACAGGGCCTTCTATGTGGGCTTGGCGGGTCGTTTCTAGCGCCCTCGTGGCGCTCTGGCTCGGCGGGGCGGCGGCGGCCGGCCCGCCGGATCGCGTGGTGTCGATCAACCTCTGCACCGACCAGCTCGCCATGCTGCTGGCGGCGCCGGGCCAGCTCGTTTCGGTCTCCTACCTGGCCCGCGATCCGCGCAGCTCGGCGATGGCCGAGGCGGCGGAGGCCTGGCCGGTCAATGGCGGCACCGCCGAGGACATCTTCCTGCTCGCACCCGATCTGGTCGTCGCGGGCAGCTTCACCACCCCGGAGACCGTGCGGATGCTGGAGCGGCTCGGGATCCCGGTCGTGCTGTTCCCGCCGGCCACGAGCCTTCAGGACATCGGCGCGCAGCTGCGCCAGATGGCTGCCGTGCTGGGCCGGCCGGAAGCAGGCGCGGCAGCCGCGGCGGAGTTCGAGGCCGCGCTCTCC
>PUNI01000462.1 GCA_003551745.1 Paracoccaceae bacterium
CTGGGAGGACCCGCGCCCGCCCTGCGCCCCACCCCAGCTCCCCCCACACCAGCTCCGCCCACACCCGCCCCCCACACACACGCACCGGGGCCGGACGCCGGCTGACAGATCCATCCAGGGCCCGCCCGCGGCCCCACCCGAGGCGGCGCGGGTCGCCGGAACCGAGGACTTGCCCATGACCGAACGGTACGTGCTGATTTCCCCGTGCCGCGACGAGGACGCCTACATGCGCCGCACGCTGGACAGCGTGGTCGCCCAGACCCGGCGCCCGGACCTCTGGGTGATCGTCGACGACGGCTCCACCGACGCGACGCCGCAGATCCTGGCCGACTATGCCGCGCGGCACGACTGGATCACCGTCCTGCGCAAGCCCGACCGGGGCGCGCGGGCGGTGGGCCCGGGCGTGGTCGAGGCGTTCTATTTCGGCCTCGACCGCATCGCGCTGGCCGAGTTCGACTTCCTGTGCAAGCTCGACCTCGATCTCGACCTGCCGGCGGAGTATTTCGAGACGCTGATCGGGCGCATGGCCGCCGATCCGCGGCTGGGCAGCGCCAGCGGCAAGCCCTACATGCGGGCGCCCTCGGGCCGGCTGATCAGCGAGAAATGCGGCGACGAGATGTCGGTGGGCATGACCAAGTTCTACCGGCGCCAATGCTTCGAGCAGATCGGCGGCTTCGTGCGCGAGGTGATGTGGGACGCCATCGACTGCCACAAGGCGCGCCAGCTCGGCTGGCGGGTCCACAGCTGGGACGAGCCCGCCCTGCGTTTCGAGCATCTGCGCCCGATGGGCTCGAGCCAGAAGGGCATCCTGACCGGCCGCGCCCGGCATGGCCACGGGCAGTACTACATGGGATCCGACCCGCTCTACTTTGCGGCCACCTGTCTGTTTCGCATGGCCCATCCGCCCTATGTGGTGGGCGGTCTGGCAAGCCTCTGGGGGTATGTCGCGGCCTGGCTGAAACGGGTGCCGCAGCACGGCGACGCGGAGTTGCGGGCCTTCATTCGCGCCTATCAGCGGCGCGCCCTGCGCCAGGGCAAGACCAGGGCGGTGGCGACCATCGAGGCCGAGCGGGCGCCGCTGTGGCGGCAGGACGCGCCGGCCGCGGCGCCGTGAGGGACCGCAGCGCCCGCCCGACCGCAGCCCCGCCCCGGGCCCATCCCGGACCCCGCCGTGGCGCGGGCCCGGGGCCTTTGCACCGCGACCCGGAGGACGGGCCCGGGCCAGCGGCCCCGGGTGGTGACCGCTCTCTGTGTCGCTCTCTGTGCAACTCTCTGTGCCACCGGCCGTGCCCGAACAGCGGCTGACCCCCACGGCCCCGGAGATCGACCTCTCCCCATGCCCCAGCGGGGGCTCGGGACAGGGCTGCCCCACAGCGGCCGGTCATCACCCGGGGCCGCTGGTCTGATACCAACGGCCCCGGGTGGTGACCGGTTCTCTTGCATCAGCCGTCACTCCTGATGCAGCTGACGCGCAGGCTGCGGTCATTCTCCAGGGCCGTTGATATGAGGCATCGCCGCCGGCCAGGCTCCGGGGCCGTTGCCGTTGCCGTCAGCCCCGTCCACCCCCCCCGTTCACTCCCCCGTCCACCCCGGGCCCGGGGCGCGCGAAGGGGTTGCGGTAGCGGCCGCGCTTCTGGGCCAGCAGAAGCAGCAGCGCGGGCGGCTGCTGCACGAAATAGCGGTGCCAGCGGGCGCGCGGCTGCTGGATCACGCGGGCCAGCCATTCCAGACCGATATTGGTGACCCAGGGCGGCGGACGCTTCACCACCCCGGCCTCGTAGTCGATCACCCCCCCCAGCGGCAGGAACACCCGGGCATGGGTGAAGCGGTGGCGGTGGCGCACCAGGAACTTCTCCTGCCGGCCGCCGCCCAGCCCGACCACCAGCACCGTGGCGCGCGAGGCGTTGATGGCCGCGATGGTGGCCTCCAGCGCGGCCGGGTCGGGGTCGCTGTCGAAGCCGAAGGGCGGGGCATGGGTGCCCACCACGATCCGCCGTCCCACCCGGGCGTTGATGCGTTCGGCCGCCGTCTCGGCCACGCCGGGTTCGCCGCCGCACAGGAACACCGTGACGTCGGGGTCGTCGCGGTGGCGGTCGCAGAAGCGGGGAAACAGATCCGACCCCGAGACCCGTTCGCGCACCGGGGTGCCCATCAGCCGCAGGGCGAAATACAGGATCTGGCTGTCGCAGGTGACGATTTCGAAGGCCGCGACCGCCTCGTAGAAGTCCCGGTCCTGCTGGAGCTTCACCAGCATGTCCACATGCAGCGTCAGCACCATGCCGCCCGTGTCGAGGGCCTGCAGGAGTTCGTCCATGCCGATGTCGTGGACATGCACGTTGAGGACGGGGACCCTGTCCCAGATCCCGCTGCGGGACGGGCGCGCCGCCGGCGCCGCGCGGTCATCGCCGGGGACGGATGTCATGGCCGGGCCACCGGGGCACGGAGGCCGGGCCCTGGCCCCGGACTGCCGGGCCAGGCTGGCTCGATCTGGAGCTGCTCGCCCATGGGTTGCGATATCCCTGCCGCCACACGCTTCCGGGCATGGCCTATCGCAGCCCCGTGTCGAATGTAAGGCCTTCCCGAAGGGCGAGGGCCGGGGTCCCTGGGCCGGCAGGAGGACGCCGCCGCCCGCATGGACGGGCTGCGGGGGGCACGGAAGGCAGGCGGTTTCCGGGCGGGCTTCCCCGGAGGGCGTGTTCCGGGCCCGCGCCGCCGGCCTGCGGGGCGTCCGCACCGGCGGTCGTTCCCGCGGTCCTCGCAGGCACCGCCCGGCGACGGCATCGGGCCATCCCCGGGGGATCATCGGGCCATGCCCGGGGAATGTGGTCCGCGCGCTCCCTGTGCCGCCCTGCGGCCCCTCCGGACGACCGCGGCCCGTCTCCGGAGGATGTCCCCGGAGGATGGGACCGGCGCCGCCGTCGCGACGGCCGGGGCCATGTCATGCCGCCTCCGGGGGATGCGCCCGGCCCGGCCCTTGCCTCGGCCCCTGCCACGGCTGGCGCAGGCGCAGGCTGCGGCCGGTGCGCCCCCGGGGACCTTTCATCCCGAGGGGTCCGGAGGGTGGCCCGGCCCATGGCCTGGTCATCGCTGTCCGGACGGCGGGCGGAACACGGACCGCGGCGCGGCCTGCCGGCGGGCGGATCCCCCGGAACATCTCTCCGGAAACGGTCTCAGACCGCCGCGCGCCACATGCGGAACCGGCCCTGCCCGGTGACCTCGCGGATCAGCCCCTGCGCCTGCATCCAGGCGAGGTTGCGCTGGACCGCGGCGCGGCTCGCACCGGTGAAGCGTTCGGCCATGGGGGCCGAGACCAGCGGCCATTCGGCCAGCACCCCGCGCAGCGCCTCCGGCGTGCGCCCCGACCGCCGCGCCAGGGCCGCGTCGGCGCGCACCGTCCAGGCCTCGATCCCGTCGAGATGGCGCATCGCGCAGCGCAGCGCGCCCTCCATGC
>PUNI01000139.1 GCA_003551745.1 Paracoccaceae bacterium
CCTGCACATAAGCCTTGTCGGGGGCCGCCCGGGAATAGGCCACCGCGAGGCGCGACAGGTAGCCCTGCTTGCGCCAGCCGACGATCCGCCCGCGTTCGAGGAATTCGTCTTCGTTGCGGCACCCGAAATAGAGAGCGACGGAGGTGTCGCCCCCGGCACGGGCGCCGCGGGCCACGCGATCCTCCATCGCGCCGCACAGGGGCGCCAGACCTGTCCCCGCGCCGATCATCAGGACCGGGCCGCCGGGATCGTCCGGCAGGCCGCGGGGGGCCTTCTTGAGGGCCATGCGGACCTGCGCACCGGGCGGCTGGGCCGCCAGGTAGTGCGAGGCGAGGCCCCGCAGCAGGCGCCCGTCCTGCTTGGTCGTGCTATAGACCCCGACCATCAGCCGGATCTGGCCGGGGTGGGTGCGCGGGTTCGATGCAATTGAGTAGAGCCGCGGCTTGAGGCGCGGCAGGAGCTGGATCAGCAGCTCGAAGGGCGGCACGTTCTCGGGAAAGGCGTCGAAAAGGTCGGCGACGGTGAGATAGCCGTCCTGCAGACGGTCGAGGAGGTCCTTCCGCTCGGGGCCGTCGTCATCGCCGTTGAGCGTCCACACCCAGCGTTCCAGCTGCCGGGCTCCGTCTCCGCCCCGATCGCGCATTGCCGCCAGCAACTCCTCCGGCGCGGCCGGCATGGAGAGGTCGAGGTCCTCGGCCAGAAGCCGGCGCACCGAATAGCCGCCGCGAAACCGCGCCAGCGCGTCATTGGAGGCGCCATGGGCGCGGAACCAGGTCTCGGGCGGGATGCCGAGGTGCGCGCACAGTCGCGCCACCAGCTCGGCGGGATTGGAGGGATGGATCGCCACATGGTCGCCGGGGGCATAGGCGGGCCCTTCCCCGGCGTCGGCCAGCAACGTGGCCGGCAGGTCGATGCCGACGAAACGGGTGGACCGCGCCGCTGCGGGATTGTGCAGCATCTCGGTGTTGAAGCTGATCGTGCCGACCTCGCGCGGGTCGGGAGCGGGCTCGCGCTGGGGCGGGATCAGCTCCACCAGGGGGCGGCGGGCGGGACAGGTCTGCTGGTCCTGGCTCCAGCGCTTGACGAACATCTCGATCCAGCGCTTGACCGTGTCGGCCTGGCCCGCGATCTCGTCTGCGGTCTCCAGGCTGGCCAGGCGTTCGGCCCCCGCGGCGGCAAGGGCTGCATCCACCGTGTGGGCGGCGCGGCAGAAATGCGGATAGATGCGATTGCCCAAGCCAAGCACCGCGAAGCGCGTGCCGCCGAGCACGCCCTCCGGGGCCTTGGCCAGTGCTGCCAGCAGGGCCTCGCCGCCTTGCGGCACATCGCCGTCGCGGCAGGTGGCGACGATGGCAAGCACACGCGCATTGGCGGCGATGTCCTCCGGCGTGACCTCGTCCATCGACTTCACGCTGGGCGACAGTCCCACGAGGCGACGCGCGGCCTGGTGAGCATAGCTTTCGGCGGTCCCGGTTTCCGAGGCGTAGAGGATCAGGGGCTGGGTCGTGCGGGCATGGGCTCGGCGCGCCGGCCTGAGCTGGAGTTGCGGGGTCTCGTCCATCTGCGCCAGCCAGCGGTCGGCGGCGTAGGCGTAGCAGGGCTTGAGCATGAAGTCCCGCATCTCGTGATGCCACACCGGCGTGGTGGAGCCGCCCGCGGCGGGCACGATCCAGGAACCCTGCGCGGGGCATTCGCGGCCCGCGCGTTTTTCCCTCAGGTCGTGGATCATGAACTGCCGCGCCGCGGTCTGATGATCCACCAGCGTGACCCGCGCCTGCTGAAAGGCATGCAGGATCGCGACGTTGAGTTCCAGAAACGCGCGGTCGCGCCAGAGCGTCTGCTCGCTGGAGGTGTCGAGGCCGAGCGCGTCGGCGATGTCGAGGGCGCGGTCATAGCGCCCGGGCTCCCACAGGTCGCGGGCGATCTCGGTGCCCATGAACCAGCCGTTGAAGGGACAGCAGCCGTAGCTGATGCCACCGATCTCCAGCTTGAAGTTCGAGATGGCGGGCACGGCGCACCATTTCAGGCCCAACTCGGCGAGTCCGGGCTCGGTGGGGTGCGAAATCGGCACCTCCAGCACTTCGGCGGGGTCCAGCGGATAGAGGCGCGGCGCCTCACCCGGAAGCTCGATCACCAGCGGCAGCAGGTCGTAGGCACCACGCGGTTCGGGCGGTTCCCACCCCAGGGCAAGTATGGCGCGCGTCAGGTCGAGATTGGCGCGGTCGCCGAGAACCGTGCCATCGGGCATTTCGTAGCCGGCATAACGGATCAGCTGGCTGTTCCAGATCCGTGGCCCCCAGCGTTCGGTGGACCCGATCGCGCGGAACACGGTCAGCACGATCTCGATATTGCCGCCATTGGTCGCCGTGCGCAGGTGCTGGACGCACTCGCCATGCATGCCATCGGCATCGGTGACGTGGCGGCAGTCGCGCACGATCAGGTTCTTCCACGAGATGCGGCCGATGCATTTGGGCGCATTGCGCCAGGCAAGCTTGGCGCCGTAGTCGAGTTCTTCGTGACTGTGGGTGTAGGTTCCGGTGGCGCGGACCTCGCGCAGGATCGCGCCCCAGCGCCGGCGGGTCTTGGCCTCGGTCCAGCCCAGCTCGGCCGCGACCTGGTCGATGAAGCTGCGCGCCTCGGCCAGGATCCGCTCCTGCTGGGCCATGGGTTCGGCCACCACCCGGGCGACACGGTCGAACAGAACCCGCCAGCCCTGCGCCATCTCGTCGTCCAGCGGATGTCCGAACCGCCCCAGCGTGTCCAGCAGCGGGTCGGCGAGCCGGATGTATTCGCCGGCCGGGATCTGGTTGACCTGATGCACCCGGGCGAGGTTGCGCAATTCGTCGCGCAACCCGTCGGGGTCGCCCGCCGCCTGCCCCAGGAACACTACCGTGTCGATCAGATGCCGCGACAGCGCGTCCATGTCGGCGGTGCGGAACAGACCGACGATGTCGGGACAGGCGTCGAACAGTGTCTTGTAGAAGTGGATGCCGGCGGCCTGCGCATCGGCGAGCATTGCCTCGGCGCCCGCGCGCATGCGGGCCACGATCTCGGGCGCCAGCGCCGCGTCCTGCTCTGCGCGCGCGGCGTTCATCGGCGCCTCGACATGCAGCAGGAAGAAGCGCGCCAGCGCCGAATCGGCGCCCCGGGCGAGGTCGCTGCGTTCGTAGTCCTCGAGATAGGCAGTTTTCGAGAAGGTCCACAGAAAGGCCTCGCGCGCCACCTCCCAGGCCGGGGGCCGCATGCCGTAGGTGGCGAAGAACGCGCCGCACTCGGCGATGCTGCGGCACCGCGCGTCCCGTGCGGCGGGGGCAACGTGATAGGCCTCGCGCAGGCTGTGCTCGACATCGGGATCGAGGGCGCGCACCGCCAGATCGAACAGCTTGAGAAACTCGATCGGCGCCTGGGGTGCCGTCAGCCCGAAGGCCTGCTCCAGCGCC
>PUNI01000425.1 GCA_003551745.1 Paracoccaceae bacterium
CGCCGGATCGCCCTGCGGTGATCGGGGCGCCTGCGCTCGGCAGCGACGCGCCGGCCAGCTCGGGCGCAGTCCCTGACACGGCGCCGGCGCGGGCCGCTGACGGGCCACAGGAAAGCGTCGTGCCGCGGCTGCCCGCCGAGGCCGCCGGCGATGCCGCGCCCGAATCGCAGCCTGCAGAGGCGGCTGTCGCAGCAGATGCGGCGCCGGCGCAGACATCGCGGCCCGAGGTGGGTTTTTCCGCTGCAGCGCCGGGTGTGGTGACCGACCGGCTGCCGCGGATCGGTGCCGCGCCCGAGACCGCCGCCGATGCCACCACCGCGCCCGGAGCGCCGGCGGAACAGCCCGCGCTCACCCGCAATCGCGTGCCCTTCACGGCGCCTGAGGGAGCGCCGCGCGTGGCGCTTCTGCTCGAGGTGACCCCCGACGACACGGCGCAGCGGGCCGAGATCAACGCCTTGCCGTTCCCGGTCAGCGTGGCCATCGATCCGGCGGCGCCGGGGGCCGATGCGGCGTCGGCGGCCTATCGTGCGGCCGGCCGCGAGGTGGTTCTGGTCGCCTCCGAGATCCCCGCCGGGGCAACGGCGGCCGATCTCGAGGTGACCTTCCAGGCCCATTTCGCCGCGGTGCCGGTGGCGGTTGCGGTGCTCGACCCGCCGGGCGGCGCGCTGCGGGAAAGCCGCATGCGGGCGCAGCAGGTGGGCGTGATCCTCGCCGACGGCGGATATGGCCTGCTGACCGACGACGCCGGCCTGAACCCGGCCGCGCAAGTGGCCGACGGTCTGGGGCTGGCCCATGCCAGCGTCGTCCGCCGCCTCACCGAGCCCGAAGAGGTCCGCCCCGGGCTGGAGCGGGCGGTCTTCCGGGCCACCCAGCGCGGAACGGCGATCGCGGTGATGGCGGCCGATCCGGCGATGCTCTCGAACCTCCGTGCCTGGCATCGGTCCGGACGCGGCGATGCGGTGGCGCTGGCGCCGGTCTCGGCGGTTCTGTCGGAGCCGGAGTGACCGGGGCTCAGCCCCGGGTTGCCAGCCGTGGCGACGCGCGCTCCGGAAGGGGCGGTGCCGTCGCGGGCTCGGCCTCGGGCGCAGGATCGGGCCGTCCTTGCGCCGCTGCCCCGGCGCCGGGCTCGCCGGATCGCAGGCGGCGCGACCGTCTGCCCGCGAAAACGGTGGGCGCCGGAGCGGCGAGGTCGAAGCGACCGTGGTCGGTCTTGTCCCAGTAGAGCGGACGTGTGACGAGCTCCCACACCGCCTTGGCGCCGGCAAGGCTCGCCAGCGGATGATAGAAGTGCAGGGTCGGCACCCAGACCCGCAGATGCCGATGGCGCGCCAGTTGCGAGGTGGCGGCCCAGCCGATGGCGATGTTGGCGGCCTCGGCGGTCAGGAACAGCACCGTCAGCGCCAGCAGCGCCGGCCAGCCCAGCCAGGGTGCCAGCGGATGACCGAGCCCCAGCAGGAGCAGCCAGAACGACCACAGAACCGGTGCCAGCGCTGCCTGCGTGAGCGTGGAAAGGAACAGGATCTGGAAGCCCGCGAAGCGCCGCGGACCCAGGTCGCGCCACAGCCGGGCCGGATCGCGCATATGGGTTGCATAGGTGATCGCATAGCCCTTGATCCAGCGCGAGCGCTGGCGGATCCAGGGTAGCGGCGTGCAGGCGGCCTCTTCTTCGGTGATGCTGTCGATCAACTCGGTGCGATAGCCTGCCCGCGCCAGCCGTATCCCCAGATCGGCGTCCTCGGTCACGTTGTGCGCGTCCCAAGCGCCCACCGCCTCCAGCGCGTCGCGACGGAAGAACACCGTCGTGCCGCCCAGCGGCACCGCAAAGCCCAGCCGCGCCAGACCGGGCAGCACCATCCGGAACCAGCTGGCATATTCCACCGCGAAACACCGCGCGATCCAGTTGGCGCGGGCATTGTAGTGATCGAGCATCCCCTGCAGGCAGGCGACCTCGGCGCCGCGCTCGTGAAACCGCTGCACCACACGGTGGATCTGGTCGGGCGGCGGCGCGTCCTCGGCGTCATAGATGCCGATGATCCCGCCCCTGGCGAAATCGAGCGCATAGTTCAGGGCCCGCGGCTTGGTGCAGAGCGTGCCGCGTGGCACCGTGAGCACCCGCATCCAGCGCGGCAGATCGGCGGCCGCGAGCGCGGCCCGGGGCGCGCCGTCGTCGGCCTCCACCACGAGGATCACGTCGAGCAGCTCGTGCGGATAGGCCAGCCGGTCCAGTCGTCGCACCAGCCGCGGCGCGACGTCCTCCTCGCCATGCAGGGCCACCAGCAGCGAGACCACCGGCAGCCGCGCGATGGCCGGCCGCGGCCTCTCCCAACGGCCGCGCGCGGCCTCGGCATGGGCGCGCCGCGCGGCCAGTGCCGCGGCCACGCGCAGCCCCGTCCCGGCGATCAGCATCGCCACCGACCACAGCGCAAGTCCCGCCAGCACCGCCAGAGGCGCCAGCAGGGCCGCCAGAGCCAGCCCGGCCCCGGCCAGCACCAGTCCCCGCCGGAGGTCGAGCAGAAGCCGGCCGCGGCAACTCGCCGCCTCGGGCGTGCGGGTCTCCGCCCGCGCGCGCAGCGCACCGGCCTGGCTGGCGCAGAGGGCGGCTTCCAGCGCCGGCCGGGTGGTCAGCGCCATGGCGACCGGGCCGAACAGCGCTTCCAACCGGGGCCGCAAGGCCCTGAATTCCCAAGGCCGGGCGCTGGCGATCACCGTCAGCCCGCCGGCCCGCTTCCAGGGCAGCACCGCCTCGGCAAGGCAGGTTTCGGCGCCGAGGCGCGAAACGAGCCTAGGATCGGGCGGCGCAAGCTCGAGATCGGCCGCCTCCAGCCGCCACTGTGCCGCGAGGCCCGCCAGCAGCGCGGGTTCGTCGATCATTCCCTGCGCCAGAAGAATATCGGCAAGCTGCGCTTCGCTGCGGGCCTCCTGCCGCAGCGCGGCCAGCAGATCGGCAGGCTCGGCAAGCCCCTCGGCAAGCAGCACCTGCGCCAGTGGCCGCAGCGGTGCCGCCGGCACCTCGGTCACGGCCGCCACCGCACCGCGCGTGTCGCGCAGCGGCACGACCGACGCGGTCGCCGCCAGGGCTGGTTGCAGCGGAGCCGTCACGCAGGGTACCCGCTCGAGTTTCGCGGTTACCGTCGCTTAGCCTTGGTTAACAAAGTCTTAAGGATACGTGCGGGAGTTGTCTCGAATTCTGCGCGCCAGCGGGCTTGCAAGCGCTCAGGCGCGCGTGGCCATCGCCGACACGAATCGGTCGAAGAGATAGGCGCTGTCCTGCGGGCCGGGGCTGGCCTCCGGGTGGTACTGCCCCGAGAAGACCGGTCGCTCGGCCAGCCGGATGCCGCAGTTCGACCCATCGAAGAGGCTGACATGGGTCTCGATCACGCCGTCGGGCAGGCTCTGGCTGTCGACGGTGAAACCGTGGTTCATGCTGGTGATCTC
>PUNI01000215.1 GCA_003551745.1 Paracoccaceae bacterium
CGCCCGCCTGCTCGCCGATCTGCCGGAGGTCGTGAACGCATGGACACTGACCGGCGAGTCCGACTACCTGCTGCGGGTCTGGTGCGCCGATCTGCCGGCTCTCAACCGGTTGGTGCAGGCGCATCTGCTGCCCCACCCCGCGGTGGCCCGGGTGCAGAGCCAGATCGTGATGGAGCAACTGAAGGAGGGCGGCGGCCTGCCCATCTAGCCTCTGCGGCAACTGCGGCCGCGCCTGCGGGCGGCATTGCGGGAGGGCCGGTTATCTGTCTCTCTGGCGCGGGATGATGGGGGCAGGGTCGGCATGAACATGCGCACGCAGGTGGCCATCGTGGGCGGTGGGCCTTCGGGATTGCTGCTGTCGCAGCTTCTGAACCGGGCCGGCATCGAGACCGTGGTGCTGGAACGGCGCAGCCGTGCCCATGTGCTCGCGCGCATCCGGGCCGGCGTGCTGGAATGGGGCACGGTGGAGCTGTTGCGCCGCGCCGGCGCGGGTGACCGGATGGACCGGGAAGGCATCGTGCACGACGGCTGCTGGCTCAGTGCCGATGGCGAGATGTTCCGGATCGACTTCCGCGAGAGCTGCGGCGTCGGGGTCATGGTCTATGGCCAGACCGAGGTGACAAAGCATCTCTATGCCGCCCAGGATGCGCTCGGCGCCAGCCATCGCCACGAGGTCGAGGACGTGGTGCTGCACGACCTCGACAGCGACGCACCGCGGGTCACCTGGCGCGAGGGCGGACAGGCGCATGCGCTGCGCTGCGACTTCGTGGCGGGCTGCGACGGCTTTCGCGGCGTCAGCCGCCGCAGCATTCCGGAGAGCGTGCGGCAGGAGTTCGAGAAGGTCTATCCGTTCGGCTGGCTGGGCGTGCTGTCGCGCACGCCGCCGGTGCAGGACGAGCTGATCTATGCCAGCCATGCCCGCGGCTTCGCGCTCGCTTCGCTGAGGAACCCGCAGCTGTCGCGCTACTACATCCAGGTGCCGGTCGAGACCCGCGTCGAGGACTGGTCGGATGACGCCTTCTGGGAAGAGCTGCGCCGCCGCCTGCCGGAAGAGATCGCCGGGACGCTCGTCACCGGCCCGGCCATCGAGAAATCCATCGCCCCGCTGCGCAGCTTCGTCAGCGAGCCGATGCGCTGGGGCCGGCTGTTCCTCTGCGGCGACGCCGCCCATATCGTGCCACCGACCGGGGCCAAGGGGCTGAACCTCGCGGCCTCCGATGTGCATTACCTGAGCCGCGCGCTGATCGGCTTCTACCGGAGCGGCGATGCCGAGGGGCTCGACCGCTACTCCGACACCGCGCTCGCCCGGGTCTGGAAGGCGATGCGGTTCAGCTGGTGGCTGACCACGCTCATGCACCGCTTCCCGCACCACGGCCCCTACGAGCGTCGGATGCAGGACATCGAACTCGCCGTCCTGCGCGAGCAACCCGCCGCCCGCAGGATGATGGCCGAGAACTATACCGGGCTGCCCTACTGACCGTGCCTCTTCCCTTGCCCACGCGGCTGTGCCAGATCGGGGTTGGGAGGATGGGATGCCCGAGCGCGCAGCAGCATCACCGATCACGGAAGCCGGCGAGGCCGCCCGGCGCCGTGTTCTGGGCGACGCCCATGTGGACCGCGCCCGCGACGACCGGACGGAGTTCGACGCGCCGTTCCAGGCGCTGATCACCGATGCCGCCTGGGGCCATGTCTGGGCGCGCGACGCGATCCCGCCGCGGGAGCGCTCGATGCTGACCATCGCCCTCCTCGCCGCGCTGGGAAACGAGGAGGAGCTGCGGCTGCACCTGCGCGCCACCGCCAACACCGGAGCCAGCGCCGCGGATGTGCGCGAGGCGCTGCTGCATGTGGCGGTCTATGCGGGCGTACCGCGCGCGAACACGGCCTTCCGCATCGCGCGCGAGGTCTTGGCCGAGGTGGCCGAAGCCGACGGGCGCGCCGGATGAGCCCGGCCCCGCTGCTGCCGCGCGACCGGCGCCGCCATCCGCCGGCGCTGGCCCCGGCCTACAAGAGCACCGCCCTGCGCGCACCGCGCTTTCCGCCGCTGTCGCTGCCCGCCACGCTGTCGGAACTGACCGGGCCGGTGTTCGGCGCGGACGTCATCGGCCCGCTCGACAACGATCTGCTGCGCAACTTCGCTGGCTCCGGCAGCCCGATCGGCGAGCGGATCATCCTGCATGGCCGGGTGCTCGACGAGAACGCGCGCCCGGTGCCCGATGTGCTGGTGGAAATCTGGCAGGCCAACGCCGGCGGCCGCTATCGCCATGTCACCGACGGTTATCTGGCCCCGCTCGACCCCGGTTTCGGCGGCTGCGGGCGGACGCTGACCGATGCGGACGGTGGCTATGCCTTCCGCACCATCCGCCCCGGTCCCTATCCCTGGCGCAACGGCGGTAACGACTGGCGGCCGGCGCATGTGCATTTCTCGCTGTCGGGGCCGGCCTTCGCGCAGAGGCTGGTCACGCAGATGTATTTCGAGGGCGACCCGCTGATCGCCCGCTGCCCGATCGCCAATGCCATCCCCGACCCGGCGGGGCTGGAGGCGCTGATCGCCCCCCTCGACATGACCGCCGCGATCCCCTTCGACTGCCTCGCCTGGCGCTTCGACATCGTGCTGCGCGGGCGCCGGTCGACGCCCTTCGAAACCCGGCCCGAGGGCAACTGAGATGACCCCACCCCGGACGCTCGCCGAGACCCCGTCGCAGACCGCCGGGCCTTACGTGCACATCGGGCTCGCACCCGAGGCGGCCGGCTTCAGCGTGTTCGAGACGGCGCTCGGCCAGCCCATCGCCGGCCCGGAGGTTCCGGGCGAACGCATCCGGGTGGAGGGTGCGGTGTTCGATGCTGCCGGCGCGCCGATGCGCGACGTGCTGATCGAGGTCTGGCAGGCCGACGCCGAAGGCATCTATCCCCATCCGGCCGACCCGCGCCACGCTGCCGCCGCGTCCGGATTCCGCGGCTGGGGCCGGGTGGTGCCCGATTTCGACACCGGCGGTTGGGCGTTCGACACGATCCGGCCCGGCCCGGTGCCCGACCCTGTTCGCAGCCCCGATGGCCGGCCGATGGCGCCGCACATCAGCTTCCTGATCCTCGCCCGCGGCATCAACCTCGGCCTGCAGACCCGGATGTATTTCGCCGATGCCGACAATACCGCCGATCCAGTTCTCGCCGCCATCGACCCGCCTGCGCGGCGCGAGACGCTGATCGCCCCGCGCACGGAACGGGACGGGACGCCCGTCTACCGGTTCGACATCCGCCTTCAGGGCGAGCGTGAGACCGTCTTCTTCGATTTCTGAGGCCGCCATGAGCAAGCCCTGCATCCTCTGTGTCGCCATCACCGGATCGGTGCCGCGCAAGTCGGACAATCCGGCGGTTCCGATCACCGTGACCGAGCAGATCGAGAGCACCCAGGAGGCCTTCGAGGCGGGGGC
>PUNI01000174.1 GCA_003551745.1 Paracoccaceae bacterium
GCCACCGGCCGCGATCTCGCCCGCGCCTATTCGCCGGGTGTCGCCGAAGCCTGCCTCGAGATCCGCGCCGACCCGGTGGCCGCCGCGCGCTTCACCGGGCGCGCAAATCTGGTGGCGGTGGTCACCAACGGCACGGCGGTGCTGGGGCTGGGCAACATCGGGCCGCTGGCGGCGAAGCCGGTGATGGAGGGCAAGGCAGTGCTCTTCAAGAAGTTCGCGGGCATCGACTGCTTCGACATCGAGATCGCCGAGACCGACCCGGAGCGGCTGGCGGAGCTCGTCTGCGCCCTGGAGCCCAGTTTCGGCGCGATCAACCTGGAGGACATCAAGGCGCCCGACTGTTTCATCGTCGAGAAACTCTGCCGCGCACGCATGGGAATCCCGGTCTTCCACGACGACCAGCACGGCACCGCGATCGTGGTGGGCGCGGCGGCGATGAATGCGCTGCATGTCACCGGGCGGCGGTTCGAGGAGATCAAGGTGGTCTCCACCGGAGGCGGCGCGGCCGGGATCGCCTGCCTGAACATGCTGGTGAAGCTGGGCGTGAGGCGCGAGAACATCTGGCTGTGCGACATCCACGGGCTGGTGCACGACGGCCGCACGGAGGACATGACCGAGCAGAAGGCCGCCTTCGCGCAGGCGACCGATCTGCGCAGCCTCGATCAGGCGATCGCGGGCGCCGACCTGTTTCTCGGCCTCTCCGGCCCCGGGGTGCTGAGCCCCGAGATGGTGGCGAAGATGGCACCGAAGCCGATCGTCTTTGCGCTCGCCAACCCGACGCCCGAGATCCTGCCCGAGGAGGTGCGCCAGGTGGCGCCCGAGGCGATCATCGCCACCGGCCGGTCGGACTATCCCAACCAGGTCAACAACGTCCTGTGCTTTCCCTTCATCTTCCGCGGTGCGCTGGACGTGGGCGCGACCGAGATCAACGACGCCATGCAGATCGCCTGCATCGAGGGCATCGCCGCGCTTGCCCGCGCCACCACCTCGGCCGAGGCGGCCGAGGCCTATCGCGGCGAGCAGATGAGCTTTGGCCCCGACTATCTGATCCCCAAGCCCTTCGACCGGCGGCTGATGGGGGTGGTGGCCACGGCGGTGGCGAAGGCGGCGATGGCGTCGGGGGTGGCGAGCCGCCCGCTGGAGGATCTCGAGGCCTACAAGGCAAGGCTCGACGCGTCGGTCTACCGCTCGGCGCTGATCATGCGCCCCGTCTTCGAGGCCGCGCGGCAGGTCGCCCGCCGCATCGTCTTCGCCGAGGGCGAGGACGAGCGCGTGCTGCGCGCGGCCAATGCGATGCTGGAGGAGACGCCGGAGCTGCCCATCCTGATCGGCCGGCCCGAGGTCGTGGCCATGCGCTGCGAGCGTGCGGGTCTGCCGATCCGCCCCGAGCGCGACTTCGACATCGTCAACCCCGAGAACGACCCGCGCTATCGCGACTACTGGGAGACCTATCACGCGATCATGCAGCGCCGCGGCGTGACGCCCGACATCGCCCGCGCCATCCTGCGCACCAACACAACCGCGATCGGGGCGGTGATGGTCTATCGCGACGACGCCGACAGCCTGATCTGCGGCACCTTCGGGCAGTATCTGTGGCACCTCAACTATGTCACGCAGGTGCTGGCCACGCCCAAGCTGCGCCCCGTCGGCGCGCTCAGCCTGATGATCCAGCCCGAGGGCAACCTCTTCATCGCCGACACCCAGCTTCACCCCGAACCCAGCGCCGAGCAGATCGCCGACACCGCCATCGCGGCCGCCCGCCATGTGCGCCGCTTCGGCGTCGAGCCGCTGGTGGCGCTGTGCTCGCCCTCGCAGTTCGGAAATCTGGACACCGACGGCGCCCGGCGGATGCGCCACGCGCTCCAGCTCCTGGAGGCGCGCGAGCCCGATTTCGCCTTCGAGGGCGAGATGTCGGTCGATCTGGCGCTCGACCCGGAGCTGCGCGCCCGCATCTTTCCGAAGGCCCGCTTCCACGAGGCGGCGAACGTGCTGATCTTCGCCTCGACGGATGCGGCGGGGGCCGCGCGCAACATCCTGAAGATGCGCGCGGGCGGGCTGGAGGTAGGGCCGGTCCTGATGGGCATGGGCAACCGCGCCCACATCGTCACCCCCACCATCACCGCCCGCGGCCTCTTGAACGTCGCCGCCCTCGCCGGCACGCCGGTCGCCCATTACGGCTGACGCACGCGGCATCGGCGCGCGGCGGCTGCGCCGTTGCGCGCAACGATCTTGCTCCGCGGGGCCGGCGCGCGTAACAGCGTGACGTATCACGGAGGAGGAACACCATGGCATACGCCGACATCCACGCCCGCAGCCTGACCGACCCCGAGGGCTTCTGGATGGAGCAGGCCGAGGCCATCGACTGGGTCAAGCGGCCCTCGAAGGCGCTGTTCGACGCGAAGGCGCCGCTCTACGAGTGGTTCGCCGACGGGATGCTGAACGCCTGCTGGAACGCGGTGGACCGTCATGTCGAGGCCGGCCGGGGCGATCAGGTCGCGATCATTCACGACAGCCCGGTCACCCACAGCGTGCGCGAGCTGACCTTTTCCGAGTTGCGCGAGCGGGTGGCGGGCCTCGCCGGGGCGCTGGCTGCGCAGGGCGTGACCAAGGGCGACCGGGTGATCATCTACATGCCGATGATCCCGGAGGCGCTGGAGGCGATGCTGGCCTGCGCGCGGCTGGGCGCAATCCATTCGGTGGTGTTCGGCGGCTTCGCCTCCAACGAACTCGCCACCCGGATCGACGACGCGCAGCCCAAGGCGGTCATCGCTGCCTCCTGCGGCATCGAGCCGGGGCGGGTCGTCCACTACAAGCCGCTGCTCGACAAGGCGCTGGAGATTGCGCGGCACAAGCCCGATTTCTGCGTGATCTTCCAGCGCGAACAGGAGGTCGCAAGGCTGGAGCCCGGCCGCGACCTCGACTGGTATGCCTTCCAGCACGGCGTGGCGCCGGCCGACTGCGTCCCGGTGGAGGGCACCCACCCCGCGTATATCCTCTACACCTCCGGCACCACCGGCCAGCCCAAGGGCGTGGTGCGCCATACCGGGGGGCATCTGGTGGCGCTGAACTGGACGATGAAGAACATCTACGGGCTCGACCCCGGCGAGGTGTTCTGGACGGCCTCGGATGTGGGCTGGGTCGTCGGCCACAGCTACATCTGCTATGGCCCGCTGACCCATGGCAACACCACGGTGGTGTTCGAGGGCAAGCCGGTGGGCACGCCGGACGCCGGCACCTTCTGGCGGGTCATCTCCCAGCACAAGGTCGCCTCGTTCTTCACCGCCCCCACCGCCTTCCGCGCGATCAAGCGCGAGGATCCGGAAGGCGCGTTCCTGAAGAAATACGACCTCTCCTCGCTGCGCTGCCTCTATCTGGCGGGCGAACGCGCCGACCCGGACACCGTGATCTGGGCGCAGGAAAA
>PUNI01000416.1 GCA_003551745.1 Paracoccaceae bacterium
CTGCCGGGCTATCCGGCGGTGTCGGCGGCCACCGATGCCGGCCGCGTCGTGCTGGAGGAGGGCGATCTCTTCGGCGGTGCCGCCCGCCTGCGCGCCGGCAGCGCCGGCGGGCTCGACCTGCTGATCCTCGATGCGCCGCATCTCTACGACAGGCCCGGCACGCCCTATCTCGACCCCGATGGGCAGGACTGGCCCGACAACGACGCCCGCTTCGCCGCGCTGGGCTGGATGGCGGCGCGGATCGCGGCAGGGACGATCGACGGCTGGCGGCCGGAGGTGCTGCATCTGCACGACTGGCAGGCCGGGCTGGCGCCGGTCTATGCCCGCGAGATGGGCCTGTCGGTGGGCAGCCTGCTGACCATCCACAACATCGCCTTTCACGGCCTGACGGCCGCGGCGCGTCTGCCGGCGCTGCGCCTGCCGGCCAGCGGCTTTCACCCCGACGGGTTCGAGTATTTCGGGCGGATCAGCGCGCTCAAGGCGGGGTTGATCTGGGCGGACCGGCTGTCGACCGTCTCGCCCACCTATGCGCGCGAGCTGGCCATGCCGGAGTTCGGCATGGGGCTCGACGGGGTGATCCGGGCCCGCGGCGGCGTCCTGACCGGCATCCTCAACGGCATCGACACCGATCTGTGGAACCCGGCCACCGATCCGCACATCAAGCCCTTTCGAACCCCGCGCGGCAAGGCGCCGAACCGGGCCGCGCTGGCGGCAGAGATGGGCCTGCAGCCCGGCGACGGCCCCCTCTGCGTCGTGGTCTCGCGGCTGACCGCCCAGAAGGGCCTCGACCTGCTGCTCGCGGCGCTGCCGGCACTGCTGGCCGGCGGTGGCAGCCTCGCGCTTCTGGGTGCGGGCGAGGCCGGGCTCGAACAGGCGTTCCGCGCCGCGGCCGAGGGTTCGGACCGTCTGGCGGTGCGCATCGGCTATGACGAGGGGCTGGCGCATCGCCTCTTCGCCGGCGCCGATGCGGTGCTGGTGCCCTCGCGCTTCGAGCCCTGCGGGCTGACGCAGATGTATGCGCTGCGCTATGGCGCGATCCCGGTCGTGGCCCGCACCGGCGGTCTGGCCGACACCGTGGTGCATGCCTCGGAGGCGGCGCTGCGCATGGGCGTGGCGACCGGGCTGCAGTTCTCCCCGGTCGAGGCGGGGGCCCTCCGCCAGGCGCTCACGGATCTCTGCGCGCTGCATGCCGACCCGGCGGTCTGGGCGCAGCTTCAGCGCAACGCGATGAAATGCCCGGTGGGCTGGGATGTGGCCGCGCCGCGCTATGCCGCGCTTTACGACGAGGTCGCGCGGCGGCCATGAGGGAGCATGCACTGTCTGCCGGCTCGCCCGAGGTCCTGGGCGCCACGCCCGACGAACGCGGCACCGGCTTCGCCGTCTTCTCGGAACATGCCACCCGCATGGAGGTCTGTCTGTTCGGCCCGGACGGGCGGGAGACCACGCGCATCCCCCTGCCGGAACGCAGCGGCCATGTCTGGCACGGGCATGTCGCCGGGGTGCGGCCCGGCGCGCTCTACGGGCTGCGCGCCCACGGACCTTACGCGCCCGAGGCCGGACACCGCTTCAATCCGGCCAAGCTCCTGATCGACCCGGCGGCAAGGCGGCTGGCCGGGCGCATCCGGCACCATCCGCTGCAGCTCGGCCATGCCTCGGGCGCGCGCGGCCGCGTCGCGGGCCCGTCAACGGAGGACAGCGCCCCGCAGGTGCCGAAAGCCGTGGTCGAGGCGCCGCTGCCGCCGATGCCCCCCGGGCCGCGCCGCCCGATGGCCGAGACGGTGATCTACGAGGCCCATGTGAAGGGGCTGACCAAGCTCATGCCCGGTGTCGAGGCACCGGGCAGCTTCGCGGCGCTGGCCGCACCGCCGGTGCTCGACCATCTGGAGGGCTTGGGCATCACCGCGATCGAACTGCTGCCCGTGCAGCCCTTCATCGACGATGCCTTCCTGCTCGAGCGCGGGCTGGTGAATTACTGGGGTTATCAGCCGATCTGCTTCTTCGCCCCCGAGCCGCGGTACCTGGCCAGCGGCCGGCTGGTCGAGTTTCGCGAGATGGTGGCGGCCTTCCACGCCCGCGGGATCGAGGTGATCCTCGACGTGGTCTACAACCACAGCGGCGAGGGCGACGCGGTCGGCCCGACGCTGAGCTTCCGCGGTCTCGACAATGCCAGCTATTACCGGCTCGAGGCGGGTGGCCGCTATGTTGACGATACCGGCTGCGGCAATACCCTGAACCTCGATCATCCCGCCGTGCTGCGACTGGTGACCGACAGCCTGCGCTACTGGGTCGAGGTGATGGGGGTCGACGGCTTCCGCTTCGATCTGGCCGCCACGCTGGGCCGGCACGGGTCCGCGGGCTTCGAGCGCACCGCGCCCTTCCTCGCAGCCGTGGCGCAGGATCCGGTGCTGCGGGAGGTCAAGCTCATCGCCGAGCCCTGGGACATCGGCCCGGGCGGCTATCAGCTCGGCAACTTCCCGCACCCCTTTGCCGAATGGAACGACAAGTTCCGCGACGCCGCCCGGCGGTTCTGGCGCGGCGATAGGGGCGAGGCGCCGGATATCGCCGCCCGCGTCACCGGCTCGGCGCGGCAGTTCGACCACTCGGGGCGCGACGCCACCGCTTCGGTGAACTTCCTCACCGCCCATGACGGCATGACGCTGACCGATGTGGTCAGCTTCTCGGCCAAGCATAACGAGGCGAACCGCGAGGCGAACCGCGACGGCCACCATTCGGATTTCGCCTCGAACCATGGCGTCGAGGGGCCGACGGACGATCCCGCGATCTCTGCCGCCCGGGCGCGGACGCGGCGCAACCTGCTCGCCACTCTGTTTCTTTCGCAGGGCACGCCGATGCTGCTGGCGGGTGACGAGATCGGCAATTCCCAGTCGGGCAACAACAATGCCTACTGCCAGGACAGCCCGCTGGGCTGGGTGGACTGGAGCGCGCCGGATGCCGAGCTTCTGGCCTTCACGCGGCGCCTGATCGCCTTCCGCCGGGACCATCCGGTGCTGCGGCAGCGGCTCTTCCTGCACAGCCGGACACGGGCGGTCGACGACCGGCCCGATCTGTTCTGGTGGCATCCGACGGGGCGGTCGATGACGACGGCGGACTGGGACGATCCGGCGCTCGCCATCGTCTGTGCCGAGATGCGCACCGCCTCGGCCACACCGGCCTGGGCGATCCTCGAGACGGCGGTGTTCGCGGTCTTCAACGCCGGCGAGGCGGTGCAGGTCACCCTGCCGCCACCCCCTTCCGGCCAGCACTGGGCGCGTGCGCTCGACAGCGCCGAGCCTGCGTCGGTGGAGCGGCCGGCCGCGGCCGTGGAGCCCATCGCCGCGCGCAGCACCGTCGCCTTCGTGCTCGAGCCTGCGCCGTGATCCGGCAGGGCGGCCGATGACCGAGGCGC
>PUNI01000098.1 GCA_003551745.1 Paracoccaceae bacterium
GCCTGCCTCCTCGTTCGGAGTCCAGCTGTCCTGCAGAGCTAGTACCGATGTAGGCACCACCGTATCAAGGGAGTAGAACGCCAAATCCCACCCTGACATGCCAGTGATGTCCTGCTCGCGGAGGTAGCAGCTCAGTTGCGGTTCAAGCTCCCCGTTCACGCGCTGCGCTCGCCCCGACCTGATCCCATCCACCGAAACGAGGTAGCGCCGCTCGTCAACACCGAACGCGCAGCGGTTCCACTCGACGCTTCGCAGGATTACCGGGCTTGTCGGCCGAAACGCTCCCTCACTCCACGCGCCGTGGTAGATCGGAATACCGGCGACAAAGAAGATTACCAGCAGCCAGAACGCTCGAAAGGGCTTGTATCCAAATCCGTTGATCGCGTCGTGGGCGCCGTGCAGCGCAAAGGACAGCCAGCGACGCAGCATCGCCTTCCGACGATCCTCCGCTCTTCGTTCAAGCCGGGCGCGTTCGTACCTTACAGCTGTCGCGTCGCGATTGCGCCTTGCGGCCTCGAAGTAAGTGGCGAGTTGGTCATAGGGCTGCGGCCAGAACGCGTCACCAGACCTCGCCGGGTCCTGTAGAGAAAGCCATTTGAGGCGGGCCTTCGCAGAGTTCGGAGAGGCGCCAACGAACGCGCGATATACCAGACCGTTCAGCACCAAGTCTCCGTTGCGCGAGGGCCAAGAATCGAAGTCGTCAGCGATAGTGCCAACTTGAGCGCTGCCAAGGTCAATGATCCCTTCAATCTTTCTGATGTAGCGGAGATAAAGGATTCCTGCGATTTGCGCGCCTTCGCAGTTCAGTGCTGTGATGTCTGTTGCCGCCTTGATTTCAATATCCTGACAGTTGAGGTCGCCTCCAAGCTTAGCGTTTTGGAAAAGCACGGCACCGTCGGCTGTTAGGCCAGCCAAGTTGACACTTCCTTTCACTTCTATGTGGTTGGCGGAAAGCGCGTGTCTGACTGGCCGGGTCAAGAGTTGCGCGTCGACACATATCAGATCGCCACCGAGTCGCGCCCGATCAAGGCTCACCTCACCGAAAACTCGCGCACTCCACATGGAGACACTGCCCCAGGCGTCCAGGCCTTGTGCGCTCAGCCCGTCGCCCAAATGAGAACCAACCAGGATGAGGTTTCGCAAGCGTGCATCCTGGAGTTCGACCCTGTCAGGAATGAAACAGTTGAGCAGGATTAGACTACCGGGAATGTCGCAACTCTCGAGGTCGAGACCGCCATTTGTCGCTCTTGGAGGGCCGTCGGCACGGACAAAGGCGCCGCGCACCCGCACGCCCTTCTCGTGGGGCGGGTGGCTCTCGATCTTGCCGAGGATCAGGGCGCGGAGGAAGCTGGTGCGGATCACCCTCGGGTCGGTGTCGGGCAGGTTTTCGGGCGGCACCGTCCCGTCGCCGATCACCACGGTCTGGCCCGAGGCCATCTCTTCGGCGAGCCTGCGTTCGGCCGGGAGCGGCTTCCAGTCGGCGAGGGTCTTCGGCGCGGGCATGGCGCGGTCTCCCGGCGCAGGGGTGACGGGGGCGGTCTTCAACGGCCCAACGTTAACCTCATTGCGTCAGGAAAAGGAATCTGATGCCCTGTCCGTGCGTCAACACCCTGGCCGCCTGGGGCCCGCTGGCCGGGCTGTCCCGCAGCCCTCAAGACCCCCTCCGGACCGCGTTTCGAGGGCCGCCTGCGCGCCGGAGGCCGGCTCAGGCGCCGGCGGGGATCCAGACCGTCTTGATCTGGGTGGCGCGGTGCAGGAACCCGCTGCCCTGTCCCTCCGGCCCCGACCAGTCGATCATCCGGCCCCGCGTGACCCAGGTGGCCTTGAGATTGCCCGCGGAGGCCGCCTCGACCATCGCGCTGCCCTCCGCGGGGCCGGCATACCAGATCGCGGCCACATCGTCGTGCTCGGCCAGCGTCCGGGCGAGCGCGTCGCGCGGGCCGGTGACGATGTTGACGACCCCGCCCGGCAGGTCGGAGGTGTCGAAGACCTGACAGAGTTCGGTGGCCGCCAGCGGGTGGAGCTGCGAGGGCACCGCCACCACGCGGTTGCCCATGGCGATCGCAGGCAGCACCAGCGAGACCAGGCCCAGAAGCGGCGCCGCGGTGGGGCAGACCACGCCCATCACGCCGAAGGGCTCGGGCAGCGCCAGGGTCAGGTGCCCGGCCACGGTCGACGGCACGCGGCCGTCGAACTTGTCGGCCTGCGCGGCATACCAGAAGATGCGCCGCACCGCCGTCTCCACCTCCTGTGCCGCCTGCGCCGGCCGCGCACCGGTCATCGCGCGCAGGATGTCGGCGAAATCGGTGCTGCGGGCGGCCAGGTTCTCGGCGAGATAGAAGAGCACCTGCGCCCGCGCGTGGCCCGACATCCGCCCCCAGCCTGCGGCCTTCTGCGCCGCCTCGACCGCGTTGCGGATATCCTTGCGGCCGCCGATGCCGGCGATGCCGAGCGCCCGGCCCCGCGGCCCGGCCACGGTATAGCCGTTGCCCGAGTCGGGCCGCGCCTGCCGGCCGCCGATGTAGAGCTTTGCGGTCCGGTCGATGCCGGCGCCGCTGCCCGCGCCGCCGGGGGCCGGCGACAGCGGCGGCAGCGCGGGCTCCTCCGCGGGCTTGCGCCGCCGCGGCGGGGTCGGCTTCAGATAGGCCCGCAGCCCGGCCCGCCCGCCCTCGCGGCCGAAGCCCGACTCCTTCATGCCGCCGAAGGGTGCGGCGGCATCGAAGAGGTTGGTGGCGTTGATCCACACCACCCCGGCCCGCAGCCGGCCGGCGATGTCGAGCGCCTGCCCGATCCCTTCCGAACAGATCGAGGCGGCGAGCCCGTAGGCGGTGTTGTTGGCCAGCGCCACCGCCTCGTCGGGGGTGCGGAAGCTCGTCACCGTGGCGACGGGGCCGAAGATCTCGATCTGCGCCACCGTGCTGGCGGGCGCAACGCCGGTGAGCAGCGTCGGTGGATAGAAGCAGCCCTGCGGCGGCAGACCGCCCGCCGGCTGGAACAGTTCCGCCCCTTCGGCCAAGCCCTGCCGCACCAGCGCGTCGATCCGGTCGCGCTGGCGCGGCGCGATGATGGCGCCGATGTCGGTGCATTTGTCGAGCGGATCGCCCAGCCGCAGTGTCGCCATCCGCCGCTGCAGCCGGGTGACGAAGGCCCCGGCCACGCCCTCCTGCACGAGCAGGCGCGCGCCGGCACAGCAGACCTCGCCCTGGTTGAACCAGACCGCATCCACCACGCCCTCGACGGCAGCGTCGAGGTCGGCATCGTCGAAGACGAGGAAGGGCGATTTCCCGCCCAGCTCCAGCGTCAGCGCCTTGCTGCTGCCGGCGGTGGCGCGGCGGATCTCGCGGCCGACCTCGGTGGAGCCGGTGAAGGCGATCTTGTCGACCTCGGCCGCCACCAGCGCC
>PUNI01000460.1 GCA_003551745.1 Paracoccaceae bacterium
GAAGAACCAGTTGTCCGGCGTGTTCGGCAGCATGTTGGTGCCGGGGATGAAGAACCAGCCGAGGTAGGTGAAGATGTAGAGACAGGTCGCGAACAGACCGGCCAGCATCCCCGCAACGGCCCCGGCGGTGTTCATCCGGGTCGAGAAGATGCCCATCATGATCGCCGGGAACAGCGTGGCCGCCGCCAGGCCGAAGGCCAGTGCCACCACCTGTGCCGCGAATCCTGGTGGATTGAGCCCCAGCCATGTCGCCAGCGCGATGGCGAAGGCCATCGAGATGCGCGCGGCCAGAAGCTCCCCCTTCTCCGAGATCGACGGCATCATCGTCGATTTCAGCAGGTCGTGGCTGATCGCCGAGGAGATGGCGAGCAGCAGACCCGCCGCTGTCGACAGCGCCGCCGCCAGACCGCCAGCAGCGATCAGCGCGATCACCCAGCCCGGAAGGTTGGCGATCTCCGGGTTGGCCAGCACCAGGATGTCCTGGTTGAACGTCACCAGTTCGTTGCCGGCCCATCCCCTCTCCTCGGCGATGGCGGCGAATTCGGGATTGGCCTGGTTGTAGTACTGGATGCGCCCGTCGCCGTTGCGGTCGAGGAACTGCGGCGCGAACCCGTCCGCCCGTGCAGCAAGGATCGCGGCCTCCACGGAGGCGGCATCCGCGCCTTCTTCCGCCTGCACCACCAACTCCGTGCCATCCGGAGCCGCCATAAGCAGCGACGCCTCGGGAACGGCCATCAGCGCGTTCACGACATTGGCGCGGGCCTGCACGTCGGCATCGGTGGTCCCGGTCGGAACCGGCGGCGAGAAGGCCAGAAGCCCCGTCTGCTGCCAGTTGCGGATCCAGTCGGCACGCTCGGCATAGAGCACGGGCTCGTTCTCAACGCCCTCGGGGTAGATGCCCAGCTCACCGGCGATGATGTTCAGCCGCGCCATGGCGCCCACGGCCGGAGCCACGGTGTAGAGAAGCGCGATGAACACCAGCGCCCAGCCCGCGGATTTCCGCGCGTCGGCCACCTTCGGCACCGTGAAGAAGCGGATGATGACATGCGGCAGACCCGCGGTGCCGATCATCAGCGACATGGTGAACAGGAACATGTTGAAGTAGCTGCCGTGCATGCCGGTGTAGTCCTGGAAGCCCAGCTCCTCCAGCACCTCGTTCAGCGTGGTCAGCAGCGGCTGACCGGTGACGGTTTCGGTCGAGAACAGACCCACCTGCGGCAGGAACTGCCCGGTCAGCTGCAGCGAGATGAAAACGGCCGGGATGGTGTAGGCTGTGATCAGCACGCAGTACTGCGCGAGCTGTGTGTAGGTGATGCCCTTCATCCCGCCGAGCACGGCATAGATGAACACCACCGTCGATGCGATGAACAGCCCGGTCGAACTCTGCACCTCGAGGAAGCGCGAGAAGGCCACGCCGGCCCCGGTCATCTGCCCGATCACATAGGTAATCGAGATCACCAGGAGGCAGATCACAGCCACGATCCGCGCGGTCTGGCTGTAGAACCGGTCCCCGATGAACTCGGGCACCGTGTAGCGGCCGAACTTGCGCAGGTAGGGTGCGAGCAGAAGCGCAAGCATCACGTAGCCGCCGGTCCAGCCCATCAGGAAGGACGAGTTGCCGTAGCCGACGAAGGCGATGAGGCCGGCCATCGAGATGAACGAGGCCGCCGACATCCAGTCGGCCGCAGTGGCGGCGCCGTTGACGATCGGATTGACGCCGCGCGAGGCGGCATAGAAATCCGCGGTTGAGCCCGCCCGGGCCCAGATCGCGATGCCGATGTAGAGCGCGAAGGAGGCGCCCACAACGATCAGGTTAAGGGTAAACTGATCCATGTCGGAGGCTCCTTATTCCTCGTCCACGCCGTACTTGCGGTCGAGACGGTTCATGTACCAGGTGTAGAAGAAGATCAGGACGATGAAGATCAGGATCGACCCCTGCTGGGCGAACCAGAAGCCAAGATCGGCGCCGCCGACCGGTATGCCCTCGAGCAGCGGGCGGAACACGATGCCGAAGCCGAACGATACCAGCGCCCAGATCGCCATGCAGATGTAGATGATCCGCAGATTGGCCTTCCAGTAGGCCTGCGCGGATTCCTTGTCAGCCATGATGTCTCTCTCCCTTCGCTCCTCCGGGCCGCGCCCTCTCCCGGGGCCACGGCAGCCTCCACATCCGGCCGGCGCGACCGGTCACGAGGACCGGTCGCGGGGCGCCGGCCCCCTCAGCCTGTTGCGCGCTGCACCACCGCGCCCAGCGCCTGACCGATGTCCTTGATCGGGCCCATCGCATCGACGCGCGACAGCACGCCCAGCCTCTCGTAATGGGCGATCAGCGGCGCTGTCTGCGCGTGATAGGCGGCCATACGCTCGCGCACCGTGTCGGCGTTGTCGTCGGGCCGACGCGTGAACTCGGTGCTGCCGCACTTGTCACAGACCCCGTCCACCGCCGGCGGCTTGAACCGGTCGTGATAGCCCTCGCCGCAGTTGGCGCAGGTGAACCGCCCGGCGATGCGCTCGACCATCGCCGCATCGTCCACCTCCAGCGAGACCGCCGCCGACACCTTCTGGCCCTGCTCGGCCAGCAGGCTGTCGAGCGCGGCGGCCTGCCCGGTGGTGCGCGGAAAACCGTCGAGGATGATGCCCTCGCGCACGTCGGGATCCTCCATGCGGTCCTTCAGCACCGCCAGCACGATCTCGTCCGAGACGAGCCCGCCGGCCTCCATCACCGCCTTGGCCTGCTTGCCGGCCTCTGTTCCGGCCGCCACCGCCGCGCGCAGAAGATCGCCGGTGGAGAGCTGCACCAGCCCGAAGCGCTCCTGGAGCATGCGCGCCTGGGTGCCCTTGCCCGCGCCCGGCGGTCCCAGCAGGATGATCACTGCCGGGCGCGCCTCAACCTGACTGTCGGCCATCGCCTCAGCCCCGGTTCATGCGGTTCTCGACCAGATCATCCACCACCGCCGGATCGGCGAGGGTGGAGGTGTCGCCCAGGCTTGCCGGGTCGTTCTCGGCGATCTTGCGCAGGATCCGCCGCATGATCTTGCCCGAGCGGGTCTTTGGCAGGCCCGGCGCCCACTGGATCAGGTCGGGCTTGGCGATGGGGCCGATCTCGCGGCGGACCCAGACCTCCAGCTCCTTGCGCAACTCGTCGGTGGGCTCGACCCCGTGCATGAGCGTGACATAGGCGTAGATGCCCTGCCCCTTGACGTCGTGCGGATAGCCCCCCACCGCGGCCTCGGCGACCTTCTCGTGCGCCACCAGCGCGCTCTCCACCTCGGCCGTGCCCATCCGGTGGCCGGAGACGTTGATCACGTCGTCAACCCGACCGGTGATCCAGTAATAGCCGTCCGCATCCCGCCGGCAGCCGTCGCCCGAGAAGTAGTAGCCCTTGTATTGCTGGAAATAC
>PUNI01000042.1 GCA_003551745.1 Paracoccaceae bacterium
GGCAGGTGCTGCAGAGCGTGCAGGACAGGGTGATCGGGCTGTCCACCGTGCACCGCCGGCTCTACGAGGCCGACCGGCTGTCGGCGGTGCGCGCCGACCAGCTCGTCGAGGAGCTGACGCGCCAGCTTGTGGTGGTGGGCGCGGCGCCGGGAAGCGGCATCACCGTGGAGACCCGCCTCGATCCCGTGACGCTCTGCCCCGATCGCATGGTGCCGCTGTCGCTGCTGCTGACCGAAGCTGTCATCAACGCGCTGAAATACGTCGGCCGCCCGTGCGCAGGCGCCGCGGCCTGGATCGACATCGCCCTGCAGGAGGAGGCGGGAACCGTCACCCTGAGCGTCGGCAATGCCCTCGGCCCGGAGCCGGCGACAGGTGAGGCCACAGCCGGCCCGGAAGGCGCGCGCAGCAGGCTGGGGATGCAGCTGATCGAAGCCTTCGCGCAACAACTCGACGGCACGCTGCGTTGCGAGGAAGTGCCCGCAGCCGAGCTTCGCGACGGC
The DNA here is from genome assembly GCA_003551745.1 of Paracoccaceae bacterium. Taxonomy (GTDB): domain Bacteria; phylum Pseudomonadota; class Alphaproteobacteria; order Rhodobacterales; family Rhodobacteraceae; genus Rhodobaculum. Next base: position 501 of record PUNI01000042.1, read on the forward strand.
GCCCCGGCAGGCGCCCGCGCCTGGCAGCTCGCCGTCCGCTTTCCCGCCAGGCCAGGAGACGCGCCGCCGGCAGCGCAGCCGCATGTCGCCCCGGCGCAGGCAATGGCGTGAGCGGGCCCGGAAAACGCCCGGAGCCTCGGCAGCACGCGGACGACGGCACCGCATCCCAAGAGGCCGGGCATGAGGTCAGCCACGAGCCCAGCGACACAAGGGCGGAACGCGGCGTGATCAGCGAACTGCTCGACAGCATCGAGGCGGGCAACGAGGCGGACGGTGGCGCCAAGGAGGCGGCTGCGCGGATCACGGTCGGCGCTCTCGTCGACCGGATGGGCGAACGCTCCTTCGCCCCGGTCCTGCTGCTGCCGGCGCTGATCATGGTCTCGCCGCTCTCCAGCATTCCCGGCTCGCCGACGGTCTCGGGCCTCATCATCGCGCTCATCGCCGGGCAGATGCTCTTCGGTCGGGACCAGCTCTGGCTGCCGGGCCCGCTGCGTCGCGTGTCGGTGCCGGTGCCGCGGCTGCGACAGGCGGTGCTGTTCCTGCGCCGCCCGGTCGGTGCGATCGAGCCGAGGCTGCGCCCACGGCTGACCATTCTGGCCCGCTGGCCGATGAGCCTCGTGGTGCTCGCCACCTGCCTCGCGATCACCTTCTTCATGCCGCTGATGGAGGTGCTGCCGCTGGTGGCCAGCATCGCGGCGCTGGCGATCTCGCTCTTCGCCGTCGGGCTGATTCTGCGCGACGGCCTGATGATCCTGCTTGGCTATGCGGTGGTGGCCCTGGCGATCTGGGTGGCGCGGCAGTTCGTCGGCTGACGCGAGTACGGGAAAGAAAAAACGGCCGGCTCCGAAGAGCCGGCCGTTTTGCTGGGGCTGGGTATCGCGCCTACATCGGCGGCGGGCGACCCCGCACGGCATTCGAGATCAGGGCGATCACGAACAGCACGAGGAACACGAAGAAGAGGATCTGCGCGATCCCGGCCGAAGCCGACGCGATGCCACTGAAGCCGAAAACTGCGGCGATCAGGGCAACGATCAGAAAGGTCAGGGCCCATCCGAGCATGGACAACTCCTGTGTCAGGGAAGGTTCAGGACGAGGCGGCGCGGCTGCGCCTGCCGCGCTCAGCTGAACAGGGCGTTGACCTGCTTTTCGGCCTCGGCCTTGGCAAGCCCATACTTCTCCTGCAGTTTTCCCACCAGCTGGTCTCGCCGGCCGGCGATCTGGTCAAGATCGTCGTCGGACAGCTTGCCCCACTGTTCGCGGACCTTGCCCTTGAGCTGGCTCCAATTGCCTTCGAGAACATGGCTGGACATCGTGAACTCCTTTTTCCTGCTACTGATGGTCAACGCATCAACCGCCGCGCGGTTCCCGGTCAGCCCGACGGGGCGGTGAGCGTGCCGAGATCGGCCTCGAAAAGATCGAGGCGCAACTCCACGGGGCCGGGGTCCGGACCGGTGATCTCCACCCGGGTCACGCTGACCTCATAGGCCTGCCCGCCAAGCCCCAGGAAACCGCCCGTCTCGAACACCACGGCCGCCACGCGACCCTCGGCGTCGAAGGTGAAATCGGACACCTCACCCACACGGACGTCGTCGGCGGTGTGCACGGCGGCGCCGAGGATCTCACCGGCAGAGAGGCCGACGAAAACAGCCGCGCCGGCCTCGGCCGATCGGTCTTCGGCGGTTTCGGTGTCCTCGGCCGCCCAGTCCGGCATGGCGTCCTCGACAATGCCCTCCTCCGGCACACTGTCTTCGGCCGCCCATTCCGGCGGCTCGACGGAATCGCCGGAAAAGACCCGGTCGGTCAGGCTGCCGGGCTCATCCCCGAGCCCGAGGCCCTCCTCCGTACCGACCTCGGCGTTCAGGCCTTCCTCCTGTGCCGGCAGTTCGGATCCGGGGTCGGTGCTGTCGGTCTGCGCCGACAGTGGCGCTGCCGCCAGAGCAAGGGCGACGACTGCAGCGGTGGTGCGAAGGGATCGCATCGCGGTCTCCTTTCCATTCGATTGCCTTACGAAGAGAACGCCGCGACCGCCCGCAGGTTCCCGCATCGTCCGGCGGCGACCTGCGAGGCAGCTGCGGTCGAAAGACAGGCAAAAGACAAAGGCCCGGGCGCGAGGCCCGGGCCGATGCAGTGCCGTGATGCGGCAGGTCAGGTCTTGGAGAACTCGGGATAGGCCTCCATGCCCAGCTCCACCTTGTCGAGGCCCGAGGTCTCGGCCTCGTCGTCGACGCGCAGGCCCATGATCCCCTTGAGGATCAGCCAGACGATCGCCGAGGCGCCGGCCATGAAGATGCCGATCGCGAGGATGCCGACGACCTGGCCGACGATGGTGGCATCGGCGTTGGTCCAGACCACGATCAGCGTGCCCCAGATGCCCGCGAAGAGGTGCACCGGCACCGCGCCGACGACGTCGTCCCACTTCAGCTTGTCCATCAGCGGCACCGTCAGCACGACGATGACACCGCCCACGGCACCGATGATGGTGGCCTGCAGGAGGTTCGGCTCCAGCGGCTCGGCAGTGATCGACACCAGACCGGCGAGACAGCCGTTTAGCACTAGCGTGAGGTCGGGCTTCTTGTACATCAACTGGCTGAGGATCAGCGCCGCCACCGCACCGGCCGCGGCCGCCGCGTTGGTGTTGGCCATGATCCGGCTGACGTTGGCGACCGCGTCGGCCCCACCCATCGCCAGATCTAGCGCAAGTTCGCCCTGCCGCGCAAAGGTGGAACTGAGCATGAAGAACAGCAAAAGCAGAAAGATCACATCAATGAGCGAAGTCATCGACAGCCGCCTGTGCCTTGGTGCGATGTCCAGACGCTCACGCATGGGCAAGAACCGCCTTCTGAGGGGCCTGCAGCGGGCAATCTTCGCGCGCAAGCCCGGCACAGAGCGCCACATCGAC
>PUNI01000518.1 GCA_003551745.1 Paracoccaceae bacterium
GGTTGTTTGGCGAGGCGGTGAAGCCGCTGGTAGAACTCAAGGGTACTTGGCAGAAGGGTCAGGTCGAAGCAGTTAGGGCCATGCAAGGAAGTGGAGCTGAGGTTGCCCACATGGCCGCCCATCAGACTCTGAGTGCTGCCATGCCACAGATTCTGTCAACGGTCAAGCAGCAGGCGGTTAATGCTTCTCCCAACCCGATGGGTACCATGATGACCCGACTGATTGAGCCTTATCTTCAGCAAATGATGCAGCAAATGATGGGTTCTGTTATGGGCGGTTTTGGTATGCTCGGCGGAATGACACCCGGGGCCCCGGGGCAGCCAGGACAACAACCACCACCGGGACAGCCGCCGCAGCAACGGGGGTTTCACCCGCCAACACCGGGGTCGGGTCAGGCAAGTGAAGACGAAGTAAAGGAGGCTTTTGGCGATGTATAACTATGAAGACCAGATGAACCAGTTCAGAGAGCATATGGCAAGGTCAGGCTTTTCCGGCACCGCTATCATTGATGTTCACCCTTCAACCGGTACTATTCGGATTAAGGTGAACACAACACAGCCGGAACAGCTCAAACCATTCACTTCACTAGCGGCTGCGCCCAGATGCTGAATATCTTGTTGGCAGCATCGAATATCGAAGTCAAGACGCACGTATCCGAGGAGGGTTGAAGGATATCTGGGCATGCAGTTCCGCTAGCGTACGCAGCACACTAACTCAAGGGAGTAGTGTCGACAGTTGCTACGGCACTACTCTTTTTACCTCTCCTCTCCATGCGCACTATCTTCTCTTATGTTACGCAGGATAAATCATTCGACCTCGCGAGATTGAACGAAACGACGAAATGGCTGCTATTTGTGTTCTATAATTGACAATCCAATTCCCAAAATCTCCGAAAGATAGAGGCAAATCAGGAACCCACCCGACAGGTCTTCAATCTTATCCCAAGTTTACCATTGCTTGTCAAAATCGTAGCTAAAAATGTGGCCTGTGCCAATTTATGGGCACTACACCATTCACATCCTCAGTCGTTTTGTCCTGAGGGGATTTAGTGCCAACCCCAGTGCTCGGTAGTTATCTCTTTGATGAGTATGATTTAATATACCACAACATCTGGGGGGTGTCAAGACCCGCAAAGGGATATGGGGCACTACAAACAAGTCTCACGACCAGCTCCTAACTGCCTCCGAAGCTAAAATGCTCGAAAATACCCCTTTTTGGGACGCGGTTGGTAATAGTTTAGCTTTCCCAAAAATCCCCCTTAAGATAAGGGGGACTAAGGGGGTTATGATGACTAATCTTCGTTGTCTGTTGCACTCTTCATAACTCCCCCTTCCCCCTCTTATCTTAAGAGGGGGATACTAAGGCCTCATCTTTTGGAAAAACTTACCTGTTACCGCGGTTGTGGTAAACTTGGGTTATGGCCTGCGATTCACGGACCCAAGAACTGCCATTAGGGATGCGTCCATAGGTAGGTAATATTAAACGGGCACGCTTATTGTCTCTGCTTCCTTAGCAGGAGCAGGCCTGGTGTAGTGCTTATCCTGACTTATCGCCCTGGGCAGGCAAGCCTGCACGCAGTCAGAGCAATAAATACATTTGAAAGGGTCGTAAGTTATCTGCCTGTTCGCCAGGCTGACTTCTATGGCTCTGGATGGACATATCCTGGCACAATCACCACATAAATCACATTTGTTACTATCAAAATAGATTCTGCCCTTATATTCAGCAAAGGGCTCCCGGATGTCTTTGAAAGGATAGCGCCTGGTAGCAGGTCGGGAGAACAAGTTTTTCCAGATTGTGGGAAACATCCAGGGCATTTCCATCACCTCTCAGTACAAGAAATACAAGGGTCTATCAACAAAGTGAGCACAGGCACATCAGCTAATTCACAGCCGGGTAATGTGACTAACAAAGCAGGTATGTTGGCAAAGGTTGGCGTCCTTATCTTCAATCGCTCCAGGTTATTTGTCCCGTTGCCCCTTAGATAGTAAATAACCTCTCCTCTGGGTTGCTCACATCTGGAAACAGTTTCACCCTGGGGATATCCATCAGCCCTGACCAATATCTCGCCATCCGGCATCATTGATAGAGCCTCAGGCATAAGCTCCAAACACTGGTAGACCTCTCTAATCCTGACCAAAGTCCTGGCGTAGGCATCACCCGCAGTTTCCACCACTGGCTGAAAGCCCACCTCCTTATAAGCAGCATAACCGGTCTGCCTGATGTCTACCGAAACGCCACTTCCGCGAGCTACGGGACCAACTGCTCCCAGAAGCTCAGCCTGTTCTTTGGGTAAGACCCCTTTCCCCGCAATCCGGCGCTTGATAGTAGGGTCGTGGAGAAAAACCGGAGAAATGGTCTTATCCAGCATCCCCTTGAAAGTAAGAAGCCTTCTATCTACCTCCTTAGACATCTCCTTATCTATGTCCCTTTTCACCCCACCAATAGTGCAGGTGGACTGTATTATTCTATGCCCCGCAGTCATCTCGGAAATATCCAGAATTATTTCTCTGGCGCGCCAGCATTGCATGAACAAACTTTCAAAGCCCATGGCATCAGCAAAAAGTCCCAGCCATAAGAGATGGCTATGTGTCCTGGAAAGTTCACTCCAGAAAACACGGAGAAACCTGGCTCTGGGAGGCACTTCAACACCCATCAAGGCTTCGATGCCCTGGCAATAAGTTAAGGCATGGATGAAGCTGCAAATACCGCATATCCTGTCCATAAGGGGGACATTCTGGCGAAAGCTATTGAGCTCGGCGGCTTTTTCTATTCCCCGGTGCACATAGCCAATTACAGGTGTTACGCCAACTACTTTTTCATCCTCTAACTCCAGCTTAAGGTGGATAGGCTCGGGCAATACCGGGTGTTGGGGACCAAAGGGAATCACTGTTCGTGCCATTTTCATTCCTCCAAGTCACATCGCCAGCATCGCTGACCCTCGGCTATAGCTATTTCTTCGCTTAGTCCAAGTTCGACTTCGTCAAACCCACTTAGTCTATCCTCGATAGCGAGGCTCGGCATTTCGACTTGCTTGCTTTCTCGTCCCCATCTCTCTATGAAAGTATGGCGCGAGGTGGGTTCCTTAACCTTTATTTCCTCGACCGGTAAAATACCGTCACCACCAAGATATTTGTCTATGGATATAGCCACTCCTTTGGCAGCTCTAACTATCCTCACTACCGATGCGGCTCTAACAACTGCATCTCCAGCTGCAAAGACGCCTTCTCTTGAGGTGGCCCTGGTCCTGGAATTTACCACGATAACATTTTCTCTTCCTGTTTCAAGTTTGAACTGCGCCGCGAATTCAGGGTGCCGCCCAATAGCAACGATAACCGAATCAACATCCACCCTGAACTCGCTGCCCCCTATTGGCTCAGGATGAAC
>PUNI01000596.1 GCA_003551745.1 Paracoccaceae bacterium
CCCCCAGCTCACGGCATCGTTGACGATCGCGGGCGCCTCGGCCGCGCCGGGACGGCAGGCGCGCACCAGATCGAGGATCATCTCCACCACCGATTCGCCCACCGGCATCCGCCGCAGCACCGATTGCGCGGCCATCAGTTCGTCAGCGGTGAACACCGCCTCGGCCGCGGCCTCGTCGGTGCCGGTGGTGGCGATGAGGATGTCGCGCTCGGTGTCACGGTCGGGGTATTCCACGTCGACCTGCACGAGGAAGCGGTCGAGCTGCGCCTCGGGCAGCGGGTAGGTGCCCTCCTGCTCGATCGGGTTCTGGGTGGCGAGGACGTGAAAGGGCGGGCCCAGCGGCATGTGCCGGCCGGCGATCGTCACCTCGCGCTCCTGCATCGCCTGCAGCAGCGCCGACTGGGTGCGGGGCGAGGCGCGGTTGATTTCGTCGGCCATCAGCAGCTGGCAGAAGATCGGCCCCTCGATGAAGCGGAAGGCGCGGCTGCCGTCGGCGCCCGTCTCCAGCACCTCCGAGCCGAGGATGTCGGCCGGCATCAGGTCAGGCGTGAACTGGATGCGCGCGCCGGAAAGACCCATGACGGTCGAGAGCGTGTCCACCAGCCGCGTCTTGCCCAGACCCGGCAGGCCTATCAGCAGCGCATGGCCCCCGCAGAGCATCGCCGACAGCGTCAACTCCACCACCCGTTCCTGGCCGATGAAGCGGCGGTCGATGCTCTGGCGCGCGCGCGCGAGGCGCTCACCGAGGGCCTCGATCTCGCCGATCAGTTCTCCGGCGTTTTCCATGCGCTCTCCTCCGAGGGTGACGCGGGGCGCCACACTGCCTATGTTCGCGTCATCGCAACCTATCCCAGCGCGCCCGGATGGCAAAAACAATGAGCGCACAAAACCTCGTGAAACCTTCGGCCGAAAGCCTCGCCGCCGCGGCCGGTGCCGCAAGCAGGGGCGGTCTGCCGCCGGTGGAGAGCTGGAACCCGCCCTTCTGCGGCGATCTCGACATGCGCATCGCCCGCGACGGCACCTGGTTCTACAACGGCACGCCCATCGGACGGCCGGCGCTGGTGCGGCTCTTCTCGAACATCCTGAAGCGCGAGGGCGACCGCTACTTCCTCGTCACCCCGGTCGAGAAGGTCGGAATTACCGTCGATGACGTGCCCTTCGTGGCGGTGGATTTCAGCGCCGAGGGCACGGGGCGGGACCAGCGTCTGACCTTCAGCACGCAGGTGGGCGACACAGCCCCCGCCGGGCCCGACCACCCGATCCGCGTTGTCCGCGATCCCGAGACCGGCGAGCCCGCTCCCTACGTTCTCGTGCGCCGCAACCTCGAGGCGCTGATCGACCGCAAGAGCTTCTACCGGCTCGTCGATCTCGGCGCGCACGAGGTTCGCGACCGCGAAAGCTGGTTCGGCCTCTGGTCGGGCGGGCAGTTCTTCCCGGTAATCCCGTCGGCGGAGCTGCGCTGAACGCTGCACCGGGTTTTTTGCAATCCCCGCAGGGTTGTGCGAAACGGCCGGGCGTCCGGGAGCGCCGCCGATGATCCTCTACCCTGCCATCGACCTGAAGGAGGGCCGCTGCGTGCGGCTGCTGCGCGGCGAAATGGCCTCGGCCACCGTCTTCGGCGAGGACCCGGCCGCGCAGGCGCAGGGCTTCGTGGCCGCGGGGTGCCGCTGGCTGCATCTCGTCGATCTCGATGGCGCCTTCGCCGGCCGGCCGGCCAACGCGGCAGCGGTGGAAGCGATCCTGCGCGCCGTCCCGGTGCCCTGCCAGCTCGGCGGCGGCATCCGCGACATCGCCACCCTCGAACACTGGCTCGACCACGGAGTGGCGCGGGTGATCCTCGGCACCGCCGCCGTCGAGAGCCCCGATCTGGTGCGCTATGCGGCGGATGCCTTTCCCGGCCGCATCGCCGTCGGGCTGGACGCGCGGGCCGGCAAGGTCGCCACGCGCGGCTGGGCCGAAGCGACCGAGCTCGACGCGGTCGATCTGGCCCGGCGGTTCGAGGATGTGGGCATCGCCGCGATCATCTACACCGACATCGACCGCGACGGCGCCATGGCCGGCCCCAACGTGGCAGCCACCGCGGCGCTGGCCGAGGCGGTCTCGGTGCCGGTGATCGCCTCGGGCGGGGTGTCGTCGCTGGCCGACCTGATCGCGCTGCGCGACACCGGCGTGATCGACGGCGCGATCTGCGGGCGCGCACTCTACGACGGCGCGCTCGACCTCGCCTCGGCGCTGACGGCCCTGCAAGAGGGCTGAAATGCACAGGCTCCTCCGCGCCGGGCTGATCCTGTCGGTCCTCGGCGCGCTGCCCTTTCTCATCGTGGAGGCGCTGATCCTGCTCGGCCATGTGCTGGACTGCGAGCTGAACATGGCCCGCGTGCAGCCCTGCGTGGTGTTCGGCGTCGATATCGGCGGTGTGCTGACCTATCTGGGCGTGATGGGCTGGTTCATGCTCGTCAGCTGGCCCCTGCTGCTGGCGGGGTTGGTGCTTCTCGCGGTTGCCGGATTGATCGCCGCGGTGCGATGGGCCAGAAGCAGGCACTGACTTGGCGGAGTGCCCATGCTGAAGACCCGGATCATTCCCTGCCTCGATGTCGCCGACGGACGCGTGGTGAAGGGCGTGAACTTCGTCGATCTGGTCGACGCCGGCGATCCGGTGGAGGCCGCGCGCGCCTATGACGCGGCCGGGGCCGACGAGCTGTGTTTTCTCGACATCCACGCCACGCATGAGAACCGCGGCACCATGTTCGACCTGGTCACCCGCACGGCCGAGGCCTGCTTCATGCCGCTCACCGTGGGCGGCGGGGTGCGTTCGCCCGAGGATGTGCGCGCACTGCTGCTGGCCGGTGCCGACAAGGTCAGCTTCAACTCTGCCGCCGTCGCCGATCCGGATGTGGTCGCCCGCGCCGCCGACCGGTTCGGCAGCCAGTGCATCGTGGTGGCGATCGACGCGAAATCGGTGTCGCCCGGGCGCTGGGAGATCTTCACCCATGGCGGGCGGCGGCCCACCGGGGGTGATGCGGTGGCCTTTGCCGACACCGTGGCGGCGAAGGGGGCGGGCGAGATCCTCCTGACCTCGATGGACCGCGACGGCACCAAGTCGGGCTTCGACCTGACGCTGACCCGCACCATTGCCGATGCGGTGCCGATCCCGGTGATCGCCTCCGGCGGCGTCGGCACGCTGGACCATCTGGTGGAGGGCATCACCGAGGGGCACGCCAGCGCCGTACTCGCGGCCTCGATCTTCCATTTCGGCACCTACAGCATTGCCGAGGCCAAGGCGCACATGGCGGCCGCCGGCATTCCGGTGCGCCCGGCATGAGCGGACCGACGCCAGACCACCCGCTCGACCGGCTCCCCCCCCCCCCCCCCCCCCC
>PUNI01000022.1 GCA_003551745.1 Paracoccaceae bacterium
GCGCCCGAAGGGGACGAAGGGTGCGTCGTGGCGCGCGAGATTGCGCCAGATGTGCCACGGCGCGGCGGCGATGTCGGCGGGGTTCGCCGCGGCGGCGAGCCGGCTGAACACCGGGCGGCCGAGCGGGTCGGGCGCGGCGCGCCGGCCGCAGACGACCACGGTATTGCCGCCACAGAGCTCGGCGACATGACGCGTCACGAAGGTCTCGCCCGCGCGTAGATAGCGTCCGGTGGCGATACAGAGCCGCGGGTGCCGGCTGACGCGCGGCATGTCTTGCGACCGTCCGTTCATGGACAGGAACGACCGGCGCGGCAGAACCGCACGCCGGCGTCCTTCGGCCCACCTGGCTCTGCACGGGACGGAAGCCGCCCGACGCGAGACGCGCGCAGTGCACGCCGGGCCGGGGGGAAAGGGATCAAGCTGCCGCGCATGGAATTGCCGCTAGCATTGCCGTGCGGCTGCCGCCAGTCCGGCCGTACGCCGCCCGCGCGCAGGCTGGACAGTGCGCCGCGCCGATGTCAGGGTCGAGACAGGCGGAGGAAACGGTGATGACAGAGCACACGCCCCGGGCGGCCAAGGCCATCCTGTCATTCTGGCTCGACGAGGTGGGACCGGCCGGCTGGTATGCCGTAGATGCGGAACTCGACGAGACAATCCGCACCCGCTGGCGGGCCGACTGGGAGACGGCGCGTCTGGGCGGCCTCGAGCACTGGCAGGCGAGCCCCGAGGGCGCGCTCGGCTATGTCATCCTGACCGACCAGTTCCCCCGCAACATGTTCCGCGATGATCCGCGCGCCTATGCGACCGACCCACAGGCGCTGACGGCGGCCGGCAAGGCGATTCACCGGCGCTGGGACCTCAGGCTGCCCGAGCCCGGGCGTCAGTTCTTCTATCTGCCGCTGATGCATTCCGAGAGCCAGTCGGATCAGGACCGCTGCGTTCGGCTGATCCTCACACGCCTGCCCGAGACCGGACGCGACAATCTGCTGCACGCCCGCGCGCATCGCGAGGTCGTCCGCCGGTTCGGCCGCTTCCCCCACCGCAATGCCGCCCTCGCGCGTGACACGACGCCGGGAGAGGACGCCTTCCTGCGCGCCGGCGGCTATGGTGCTGTCGTACGTGACCTGACGCCCGCCTGATCTGGCGTCACCCGCCGTCGCGTTGCTGGACGCCCGGAAATGGTTTAACGCCGAACCATCTTCGGGGGAGGCAGGGCAATGGCAGAGAACGGCTTCGACATGGTGGTCATCGGCGCCGGGCCCGGCGGCTATGTCTGCGCGATCCGCGGGGCGCAGCTGGGGCTCAAGGTCGCCATAGTCGAGCGCGAGCACATGGGCGGGATCTGCCTGAACTGGGGCTGCATCCCCACCAAGGCGATGCTGCGCTCGGCCGAGGTCTTTCACCTCATGCACCGGGCGAAGGACTTCGGGCTTTCGGCCGAGAAGATCGGCTATGACCTCGCCGCGGTCATCAAGCGCTCGCGCGGTGTGGCCAAGCAGCTTTCCTCCGGCGTCGGCCATCTGATGAAGAAGAACAAGATCACGGTGGTGATGGGCGCAGGCCGCGTGACTGCCCCCGGCACGGTCGAGGTGACAACCGACAAGGGCAGCGAGACGCTGAAGGGCAGGGCCATCGTGCTGGCCACCGGAGCGCGGGCCCGGGAGCTGCCCGGGCTGGAGGCGGACGGCGAGCAGGTCTGGACCTACAAGCACGCGCTGCAGGCCACGCGGATGCCGAAGAAGCTTCTGGTCATCGGATCGGGCGCCATCGGCATCGAGTTCGCGAGCTTCTTCAACACGCTCGGCGCCGAGACGACGGTGGTGGAGGTACAGGACCGCATCTTGCCGGTGGAGGACGAGGAGATCTCGGCCTTCGCCCGCAAGTCCTTCGAGAAGCAGGGCATGAAGATCCTCACCGGCGCGACCGTGAAGAAACTCGACCGCGCCAAGGGCAAGGTCACCGCCCATATCGAGCAGGGCGGCAAGATGCAGACTCTCGAAGTCGACACGGTCATCTCGGCCGTCGGCATCATCGCCAACACCGAGGGGCTGGGTCTGGAGCCGCTGGGGGTGAAGGTCGAACGCGGCTTCGTCGTCACCGACGCGCACTGCCGCACCGGCGTCGAGGGGGTCTATGCCATCGGCGATCTCACCAACGGGCCGTGGCTCGCGCACAAGGCCAGCCACGAGGGGGTGATGGTGGCCGAGCTGGTCGCCGGCGGCGACCCGCATCCGGTCAGCCCCGAGGCGATCGCCGGCTGCACCTATTGCCAGCCGCAGGTTGCGAGCGTGGGGCTGAGCGAGGCCAGAGCGAAAGAGCGTGGCCACAAGGTGAAGGTCGGCCGCTTTCCCTTCATCGGCAACGGCAAGGCGATCGCGCTTGGCGAGGCCGAGGGCATGATCAAGACGGTCTTCGACGCCGACACCGGCGAGCTTCTGGGTGCCCACATGGTTGGCGCCGAGGTGACCGAGCTGATCCAGGGCTATGTCGTCGCGCGCACGCTGGAGAGCACCGAGGCCGAGCTGATGCAGAGCGTCTTCCCGCACCCGACCCTGAGCGAGATGATGCACGAATCAGTCCTCGACGCCTACGGCCGGGCGCTCCATTTCTGATCCCGGGCGCCGCCCGCTTGCACCTCTGGGGAGTAGCCCGAGCGAGCGCTGCATCCGGCGGTTGACGCCGCACTGTTGCGCGCGGGCCATAGGGCTCCGGAGAGGCGGATTGTTCACGCTTTCGTCGATTTTCGGGCCTGCCCGCGCCGATATTCTGTAGTCTCTTGAGGCAGGAGGGCATGAAGCCCGCGCGGCGGTCTCGAAGAAGCCCGCGCGCACAGCAGGAGATGCGAGATGGCATCCGAACATCCGAAGGCCGCCCGCCCGGCGGCACAGAGTCAACGCCCCGCCGAGGCGGTTCGTCCGCAGTTTTCTGGTGCATCGGCGCCGCAGATGCAGGCGCAGATGCCCGACCGGGAACCGGGCCCGCTTTCGGGCGCGTCCGAGGCTGCGCAGCGGCCGGCGACGACCTTCCGCGACTGGGCCGCGATCTGAGCGCAGCCGAGCCCGGCGCGGGCCGGCCGCGGACCGGCAGGCGATGCATCGGCTGACAGGCGCCACGCGCGCAACTATGCTCGCGCCATGTCCGACGCCGCCGACCCGATCCGCACGATTCCCAATCTCGGGCCGGCCTCCGAGCAGGCCTTCGCGCGGGCCGGCATCCGCTCGGCCTCCGAGATACGCGCGATGGGTGCCGATGCGGCCTATGCCCGCCTCCTCGAGGCCGGGTCACGTCCGCATTTCATCGCCTATTACGTGCTTGTGATGGGGCTGCAGGGGCGGCCCTGGAACGACTGCAAGGGCGCGGAGAAGGCCGCA